>JBGTDP010000173.1:0-5885 GCA_041748255.1 Thermosynechococcaceae cyanobacterium
CGCTTACTGAAGCAGTTGCAAAGCTCTTTGGCTCAATGCTTCTGGCGTAATCCCGTTTAATTGCATCAGTTGATCGGGGCTGGCAGTGGTGTCACCCCGCTTCCAGGCAAAGGTATCGCGCTTGGCAGTACTGCGGAGCATAATTGGCTCTAACATGCCACTGGCACCACCCGTGACGCCAATCAAGGCATCTGCGCTAAACAAGGCTGCAAACCCAGCATCGTCTAAGAAGTCTCCATCCGGTTCGGAGCAGCTGTCCCAGGCAACATCGTGGGGACGATATAAACGCCGGGGACTGACAATAGAAACAATTCGCACCCCCATCCCTTGATCCGCTAATTGCTCGGCGGCGGCAAACACTGGGTTGAGAGTCATATCTCCAATCACGGCAAACACAATGGTTTTACTGCCTGCCTTTTTATACAGAACCACGGCTCCATCTTGGAGGGCCTGATGGCTCTGGTCAAAGGTGGTACGGATTGGCAGTTTAGACTTGCTAGCGGTAATCACAATCCCCTTGTTTTGGGTTGAAAGCCCCCATTCGTAAGCCACTTGGATGCTATTGGCATCAGGGGGAAAGAGGGGAAAGATATTGCCGTTGCGCATCATACTGGCAAAGTAAGCTTCAATTTCCGGGCGCTGGTGGGTCCACCCATTGCGGCCCTGCTCCAAGGCCCCGGCTGTAAACAGGGTAATTGTCGAAGGAGTGGGGCGGCGCAGTTCTGCCATTGCCTGGGTAACGGTCTGCCAGATGGGTAACCCATTCACGGCAAAAGACTCGTAGGAGCACCAGAGACTGCGACTGCCCATCAGCGCTAAGCCCGCGGCCAAGCCAGAGCAAGCATCTTCACTCAGGGGTTCGTAAACTTGTCCCCCAGGATCTTGGTTATAGAGCGAGTCTGGGGTGGGGTGAATGACTTTCAAGGCTTGGTTAATATTGCCAATCCCAGAGGCTTCATTTCCGTCGGCATTCGCGACCAGGTAGTTGGGATCTCGCTGTCCAACCTCTGCGACCAGGCGGCCCATGGCAGTGGTTGAGACTTGAGGTTCGGCATCCAAGGGAAATTCTTCTAGAGAGAGTTTGCCTAACTCCGGAAGCGGCAGCACTGACTCTGTGACCACGGTTTTGACTGCCGGACCCCCACCGGCTCGGGTATAGTTGGTGCGCACTAATTCCCAGCTGGCAGGGGAAAGGGCGCGCTGCTGTAAAGCTCCGACTACATCCTCATGCTCTAGGGTGTGATAGCCATAGAGATTGTGGGATTTAGAGCCTTGATCATGCACCCCAGCTCCCTTGAGCTGTTTAAGAATAACCACGGTTAACTTGCCCCCCAAGGCAAACTTGGCAGCTTGATCAACCCCACTCAAGACAGCTTCTGTAAACGCCAACCGCTGTTGAAAGGAAAACTCTGTACTGTCAATGTACTCCCCTGGTTGGTCTTGGTGATCAAAATCTTTGGCATTGACCAGGATCACTTCTTCAAACCCATTACCCCGCCAGTAGTCAATCATTTGCTGATTGGACTGGGTGGAAACCATACTGTGGTGTTCCTGGCTGTAGCCATTCCAGGCCAACACTGGCAAGAAATTTGTTGTATCTGGAAAGGCGGTGTGAAAGTGAGCCATGGAGCTCATCACGTAAGGTTCGCCAATCCCCCCATCCCCAACGGTGAAAGGAAACAGAATTTCTCGATGCAGCCGAGCAGCGGCCATGGCAAAATGTTGACCCTGACCCAGGGGCCCGGCCGGAGAAAGCAGGCCAGGGATCTGTCCAGATAAGTGGCCTAAAAGGCCCTGGTGCTCCCGAAACCGTTCCCGCAGTTGGGTAACGGTGTGAATCCCCATTTCTTCCAGGGAGCGATCTAAAAACATCCCGCTGTAGAAACCGGGGGCATGATGCCCAACTTCTGTCAGCAGGTTCTTATAGCCCAACATAAACAAAGCTGCATAGGCTTCAGCGCAGCTGGCAAATCCCCCAGGGTGCCCGGAGGATTTACTCGCTGTGACTTGCAGGATTAAATAGCGCAGGGCATCGGCAGCCAGTAGCGTTTGATAGACAGCATTTGGATCCGTAGGACTGGCGATCGCACTTTTTCCAGGGGCGATCGCGGGCGACTTGCCGTAGGTTTCAAAATCAGGTAAGTCCTCGCCAAAATATTGAATTCCTTCACAAAAGGCAGGAACTGCTGAAAGAGTGTTGGGAGTAAGCGCGGTCATGCTTTCAGATACCTATCAAAACAACTTAAGCTGGACCAATTTTCTGCAAATCTGCGATCGGGCTTGGTGCTCTACACTACACCCTGCATTACCCTGGGCAGATTAGAGGTTTGGAATCAGCGCAACAAAGTACCTTGATGTTACAACCTCTTTGTTGTCAAGAGAAATTGATTCTGCTTGGGGAACTATTGAGTTGACTTAATCCTTAAAACCCCGCAATTCCACCCCTTTAGCTCAAGCTTGAAGGCTACTGGATTCTTTGGGTTTTGGCTGAGGCTGATAGCTGGCAACCACTCTCCCGGCGCCCCGTAGTTGCTGCAGGTATGCCTGGGTCACAGCATTGCCTTGATCATAAAGAAAATCAATCCCAATTCCGTTGCGCCCTTGGGCTTTACCTGAGCTGTGAATGTAGCGTTTATCACCCAGATAAATGCCCACATGGGTTGCCTTCTGGGGGGGGCCAAAAAAAATCAAGTCTCCAGGCTGAAGTTGAGACAGATCCGCTAAGGGATGGTCAGGGTTGAGCATGGGCTGGGTAAATGCCTCCTGCTGATAGGCATCGCGGGGTAGCCAAATCCCTGCTGAGACGAAGGACTGCTGGACCAGTCCTGAGCAGTCGTAGTTGGGGCCGACCGTCCCCCCCCAAAGGTAGTAGTTGGCCCGAGTCGCTGCGGTGTGGGCAAAGCTGATGACCTGAGGCAGTCGGGCTTGAATGTCAGAGGCAGTGGGTGTCGGGGGATGGTAGCTTGCCTGAGCTGCTTGGATTGATTGCAAGCCTGAGAGCGAAATCCAGCCAGGATAGTCATCTTCCCAGAGGCAAACCTTGGCAGCTTTAGACTGGCGGGCGAGAACTCGCAGGTGCCTACCTGCGGCTGCTTGAGTGGCCAGAGTTTCTAGCGCTTCTGAATCGTAGAGATCAAGATTACTCTTAGTTTGATATTCAACCAACTGAGCTTGGGTCAGGGAAGACATGGGGAGGGGGGCTTGGGTATCACCTACACAATTTAGTCTCCAAATTCAATCAATCACAACCCTTTGGCCTGGTTTCCACCCTACTTTCCCAGGTTCTGCCCTTGTCGCCAAGCAGCAACCCCTATCTATTTTGCTGAGACAACAGTGGACATGAAGCTTGCTTCACACTCCACTTCACTGAAGGTTTGTTGCCGCCAATGGGCACTCTCAAAGGGGTCTCAATCGATAAAGTATGATACTTACAAAAGACAGGCAATTCGGACCTGCCTGCGCGTAATCGGAGGCGTTTTTGGCGTTAGTTTAGTGACATTTCAGGGGTCCGCCCGAACTTAGAACGATTGAGGTTAAACAGCCAGAAGTGCTGACTTGAGATCAAAGATTTTTTCGACAATATCAGCTACTACCTTGTCAGGGGTGGAAGCGCCAGAGGTAACCCCGACGGTAATCGGACCAGGGGGCAACCAATTTTCAGCGACAGCTAGATCTTGGTTAAGGGGTTTATGCTCGATGCGATTGCCAGGGCCAATTCGCTTGGCACAGTCGATGTGATACGAGGAAATCCCGCGCTCAATTGAAATCTCTTGGAGATGGGTGGTGTTGGAAGAGTTAAACCCACCGATGACAACCATCAAATCTAGTTTTTCTTCCACCAATTGCAGCATGGCATCTTGGCGTTCTTGGGTGGCATCGCAAATAGTATTAAAGCTTAAGAAATGCTGGTTGAGCTCTCCAGGCCCATATTTTCGCATCAGGGTGCGCTCAAACAACTTGCCAATTTGCTCGGTTTCTCCCTTGAGCATCGTGGTCTGGTTAGCAACCCCCACCCGGACTAGATCAGTATCAGGATCAAACCCAACAGAACAGGCATGGTGAAACTTGGCCATAAATGCCTGGGAGTCTCCACCTTGCAAAATGTAGTTGCAAACGTACTTTGCTTCTTCTAGATCTAGGACCACCAGGTACTTGTCGGCATAGGAGCTAGTGGCAATGGTTTCTTCGTGCTTGTACTTACCGTGAATAATAGAGGTATAGCTACCTTTTTTATGTTTCTCAACAGAATTCCAAACCTTTGAGACCCACGGACAGGTGGTATCCATGATCGTGCAGCCCTTGTGGTTAAGCAGCTGCATTTCCTGAACGCTGGCCCCAAAGGCAGGCAGGATCACCACATCTTCACCAGCGACGACGGAAAAGTCCTTGTGGCCCTGGTCATCAACGGGGATAAACTCAACTTTCATGGCCTTGAGCTTCTGGTTCACAGAGGGATTGTGAATAATTTCATTGGTAATCCAGAGCCGCTCCGTGGGAAATTGCTGTCGGGTTTCATAGGCCAGGGCGATCGCTCGCTCAACCCCCCAGCAAAACCCAAAAGCCTCCGCCAGCCGGATGGTGATCTCTCCCCGGTGCAGGGTATAACCATTGTCACGAATCTGCTGAATTAAATTGCTCTGATACTCAAGCTGCAACAGGTCCGTCACCTCTGCTTCTCGACCAAATCCCTTGCGGTGATAGTGGTCGGAACTCTGTAGCGATCGCTTAAAGGCTCTCGTATCCATCTGCTTTCCCTATAACAACACAAGTTCGCTTCCGCGCAGCGGCTGTGAGGCATTTCCAATAAATCATTCTAGTTTTGAATTGCGGAATATCCCTTTTTAATCATAGAGCCCTGGGCAGGGTGGAGTGAAGGTTAGACCAGCTCCACCTTAAAAGTATTTAATCAAGTCCCTGACTCTAAAGTAAAGCTTAGAGCTTTGAGGAGACTCCCTTTCGCAAGTCCGGCCTTTAACCTTCTCTTTACAATCATGCTGTATACTTCATAACGAATATTGCGTGTTAACTCAGAACATTCACCTGTAAACAAACTAATCAATAAACCTAAAGACATGCTTGCTCGTTTTAACTTCAATCGTCGCGCAACTTCAATTGCTGCGGTAGCGCTAACCATTGGCCTGGCTTCTTGCCAGACAAACACCCCTGAAGTGGGAACCAGTCCAGCAGCAGATACAGCCGGAGAAAGTTTGAATGCTTCTCTCAGCGGTGCCGGGGCAAGCTTTCCGGCGCCCTTATATCAGCGCTGGTTTTCTGAGTACAACAAAGAAAATCCTGGAGTCCAGATTAGCTATCAGTCTGTGGGTAGCGGGGCTGGTGTAAAGCAATACCTGGCTAAAACCGTAGACTTTGGGGCCACTGACGCCCCCCTGACTGACGAGGAGCGGCAAGAATTTAAATCGAAATACAGTGCAGACCCAATCCAAGTGCCGATGACTGGTGGCGCGGTGGTTTTTGCCTATAATCTCGGCGGCGATGTTCAAAATCTGAAGCTCTCGCGGGAAGCTTATTGCGGCATCGTTCAAGGAGACATCAAGAACTGGAACGATCCAAAGATTGCCCAGGAAAACGAGGGCACCAATCTGCCAGATGAGCCGATCACGTTTATTCATCGTTCGGATGGCAGTGGTACAACCTTTATCTTTACCAACCACCTCAAAGTCGCCTGTTCAGGCTGGCAAGCTGGGGCTGCCAAATCCGTCTCATGGCCGACTGGCATCGGAGCCAAAGGCAACGAAGGGATCACAGCTCAGGTTAAACAAACCCAAGGCTCGATTGGCTATGTAGAGTATGCCTACGCCAATGAAAATGACCTGAATATGGCTTCCCTAGAAAATAAAGCTGGGGATTATATCGAGCCATCGCCG
>JBGTDP010000174.1:0-26390 GCA_041748255.1 Thermosynechococcaceae cyanobacterium
ACTGGCAGCAGGGCATCAAAGGTTTCAGCCGCCTCTTGCTCGTTCATTGGGGTGACACCAATCAGTCGGGCATCTCTAGCTTTGGCCTCCTGGGCATTGGAGAGCACCTTTTCAAACACCGTTCCCGGCATGGCGATCGCCACGACTGGGACTTTGGCATCCAACAAAGCGATCGGTCCATGCTTCATTTCCCCTGCCGGGTAGCCTTCGGCGTGAATGTAGCTGATTTCCTTGAGTTTTAGCGCCCCTTCTAAGGCGATCGGGAAATTGATGCCTCGACCCAGATAGATAAAGTCTTGGGTCTCCACAAACTCATGGGCCAGGGTTTCGATGTAGCGCTCTTGACCTTCTAAAATAATCTCTAACAAAGAGGGGAGCTGCCGCAAACTGGTAAGAATTTGCCCGATTCTCTCTTGGGGCAGCTTTTGATTACGATAGGCCAAGTCCAGGGCCAGCAAATAAAAGGCGATCAGTTGGGCTAAAAAGGTTTTAGTGGCAGCTACGCCAATTTCAATTCCGGCATGGGTGTCAATAATCTCAGTCACCATCTGCCCTAAAGAGCTTTCGGGGCGGTTGGTAATCCCCAGCAGGCGGGGGCGAAACTGAGCTGGTTGATCCACTCGCCGCTGCTTTTCCATCTCCAGGGCCGCCAGGGTATCGGCGGTTTCCCCGGATTGGGTGACCCCAATCGTCAAAGTATTCGCGGTCAGGGGAGCGGGGGCATAGCGAAACTCAGAGGCATACTGAACCGTTGTCGGAATCCCCGCCAGTTGCTCCAGCAGATACTTGCCCACTAAACTGGCGTGCCAACTGGTGCCGCAGGCCACAATTTGAATCTGTTCCAGATCGGTATATAGTTCTGGGTCTAACCCCAGGTGAATTGGACTGACCGCCGGGGCAGATTCCGGGCTCCAGTCATCGTTGAGATAATATTCCAGGCAGGTGCGCACCACCCCCGGCTGCTCATAGATTTCCTTGAGCATGAAGTGCTTAAACCCTTGTTTCTCCACCAGCACCGGGTTCCAGTTCAAGGTCCGGGGGGCCTTGCGGAGGCGATCGCCAGCGAAGTTATAGACTTCAACTCCTGTAGGGGTCAACCGGGCCAACTCACCATTGTCTAGGGTCAAAACCGCGCGAGTGTAGGGAATCAGGGCCGGGGTATCCGAGGCGCAGAAAAACTCCCCTTGACCAAAGCCAATCACCAGGGGGGCTTGCTGGCGGGCCACAATTAGTTCATCGGGATGGTCAGCAGAAACAACAGCGATCGCAAAGGCCCCTTGCAGCTGATTGACCGCCTGCCGAACTGCATCTAGTAAGGAAGAAGTCTCAGGCTGCGCCAAACAGTCAGCAATTAAATGGGGAATCACCTCGGTGTCGGTGTCAGAGCGAAAGGTATATTGCTTTTGCTTTAGCGTTTCCCGCAGTTCTCGATAGTTCTCAATAATCCCATTCTGGACCACCGCCACTCGCTCTTTGGCATCGCGGTGGGGATGGGCATTGTATTCCTCTGGCTTGCCGTGGGTGGCCCAGCGGGTGTGACCCACCCCCACCATGGCCGGGTTTTCTAACCCCTCTAGCTTCTGTTGAAGATTATGCAGCTTGCCCTTGGCCCGGACACAGTGGAGAGAGCCTTCCCAAACTGTGGCAATTCCGGCTGAGTCGTAGCCTCGATATTCTAGCTTTTGTAGCCCCTCCAGCAATATATTGCTAGCAGCCTGGGTGCCAATATATCCAACAATTCCACACATGCAAACAACTCCTGCTGGCTTCCTAACCTAAAGAATCTCAACGTTAGCACGACACCCTGGGGTGTTAATAGATAGCTTTTGACCCTCAGTTTTTACCTGAGCCTTTGAGGCTAGCTATCCAGGTATCAAGGGTTGAGATTACTTGATCTTCGCTAGAGTACCCAGCTCATTGCCAAAAAATACAGGTTAAATTTTACAAGGATTATAGGAATTTAAGGACGGGGCAGGTTTGGCAGCTCAACCCGATGCGCTGAATGAGGTTCGGGAGAATTTTGAACCTCAGGAATGGCTTGAGGTTCAGAGGCAATCGGGAGCGCTGGCGGCTGATAGGTCGGCTGGATCTGGTGACTTTTCTCAACCTCATTCACCCGAACCCTCTGGGTTGACCAGGGCTGAATCGGTTGCTCTCTTGTATTTAGCTTAGAGCTAAGCTTCAAGATCACTTGCAACGACGTGGTCGCCAAGCCATTCTGGGACGAAGAATGCTGCCTTGGGCGAGCTTCTATGCATCTTTCTAGGGCAGCTTTGAATTGCAGAGTTTGTTGCTGTTGCCGCTGTAGCCGGATTCGGAGATCTTGACAGTTGGCTTGGGCCTGAGATACAAGCTGTAACTGCTCAGCAGAACGCTGGCGTTCTAAAAAAAGTTGGTGTTCTTGCTCGGCCAGTGTTTCTTGGCTACTCAAGAATTGTTCATTCAGGGCGTCAATTAACTCCTGCTGGTATTGCAGCATCTGCCGCGCGGCTGCCAGCTCTTGTTGCAGATCAGCTTTAAGATCAGCTGCTGTCTGGGGCGAAGATTGATAATCCTCCAGTGTTAGAGGGTCGGTTTCCTCACAGCTAATGGAGATAGAAAAGGTTTGATCAAGCGGAGCGTGGGCTTGCGGTTGTCTACTAATTTCAGGGAGCGCTGGACTTTTAAAATACCTATTTTGACTGTTCACCCCACACCCCCAATCACAACTTCAACATAGTCAATAGAATAGCGGATTTTACTGGGTTAAGTCTGTAATAAAAAGTTTAATTATCGAGATTCCTTGAACTTTGGTGCCAATGGTAACCGTTGCTAATGGGCCCGACTATGATCTAAGGGAAGCCGCTTTGGGCCTCACACTATGCAACGAATTGTTTTAATCGCTGGATTTGAATCTTTCAACTGCGAACTGTACCGTCAGGCGGCGCAGTTAGCTCAGTCCCGCTGCCCAGAGTTAGAGATTCAGGTATATAGCGATCGCGACCTGGTAGACCACCCTGACACCGTTGCCGCCGCATTGGAGAAAGCCCAAGTCTTTTTTGGCAGTCTGCTGTTTGACTATGACCAGGTGCTGTGGCTGCGGGAACGCGTTCAAACAATTCCCGTGCGCCTGGTGTTTGAGTCCGCCCTGGAGTTAATGAGTCTGACCCAGTTGGGAGCCTTTAAGATTGGCGACCAGCCCCAGGGGATGCCGAAGCCAATCAAATTTATTCTCAGTAAATTTAGTCAGGGACGGGAAGAAGACCGGCTGGCAGGCTATTTAAGCTTCTTAAAAGTTGGCCCCAAACTGCTGAAGTATGTGCCTGGCAAAAAGGTTCAAGACCTGCGCAACTGGCTGACAATCTACGGCTACTGGAACGCCGGGGGACCGGAGAATGTGGCGGCGCTGTTCTGGTTCTTGGCCCAAGCGTACCTCCCCGAATCGAATTCTCCGGCTGAGATTCCCGCCCCGATCGAAACCCCGAATATGGGGCTGCTTCATCCTGATGCCCAGGGCTATTTTGAATCACCCCAGGACTATTTGGCCTGGTATCGACAAACCTATCCCCAGGCTCAAGATTGGCCAGTGGTGGGGATATTGCTCTATCGCAAGCATGTAATTACCCACCAGTCCTACATTCCTCAACTGATCCGAGGGTTTGAGCAAAGCCAATTGCTGCCTCTGCCGATTTTTATCAATGGTGTCGAGGGCCATGTGGCGGTACGAGACTGGATCACCTCTAGCCATGAAACTAACCAGCGCGCTCAGGGCCAGATTGATACTCCTTCCCTCTCTAAATCCGCAGCCTCTGTGGATGCGATCGTCTCCACGATTGGCTTTCCTCTGGTCGGAGGTCCGGCGGGGTCAATGGAGGCAGGCCGCCAGATCGAAGTCGCCCAGCGAATTCTCAGGGCCAAGAATATTCCCTACTTTGTCTCAGCCCCGCTACTGATTCAAGATATTCACTCCTGGACCCGCCAGGGAATTGGCGGACTGCAAAGTGTGGTTTTGTACGCCCTGCCGGAACTGGATGGGGCGATTGATCCGGTACCCCTGGGGGGATTGGTGGGGGAAACGATTTATCTAATTCCGGAGCGGGTGCAGCGGTTGACCCAGCGAGTGCAGCAGTGGATTTGCCTGCGGCGCAAACCTGCTGCTCAAAGGCGAATTGCAATTGTGCTCTACGGCTTCCCCCCCGGTTATGGGGCCACGGGTACAGCAGCCCTGTTGAATGTGCCGCGATCGCTGATTAAGCTGCTTCAAGCCTTGAAAGATCAGGGCTATAGCGTCGGAGAGTTGCCCGAGGATGGTGAAGCCTTAATTCGCCAGATCAAAGCCGCTGACGAAGCTTATGCCGATCAGCCTGATTCAAATACAGCCTTTGAGCAGCGCCAGCAAGTCACTAAAGTTCATGCCCACACCCTAGCGAAATGGTTGGGGTACCTGCGTACCCGCTGGATTGAGCGGCAGTGGGGCTCCCTGACTGGCAGCGGGATTAAAACGATTGGGGAAGAATATCTTCTCGGGGGCGTCCAGTTAGGCAATATTTGGTTGGGGGTGCAGCCACCGTTGGGGATCTCCGGCGACCCGATGCGGTTAATGTTTGAGCGGGATATGACCCCTCACCCCCAGTACGCGGCTTTTTATCAGTGGCTACAACAGGAATTCCAGGCCGATGCCGTGATTCACTTTGGCATGCATGGGACGGCGGAATGGTTGCCGGGTGCTCCCCTAGGCAATACAGGGTATTCCTGGCCAGATATTTTGCTGGGCAACCTGCCCAATCTCTACATTTACGCCGCCAACAACCCCTCAGAATCTATGCTGGCAAAACGCCGGGGCTACGGGGTGCTGATTTCCCATAATGTGCCTGCCTACGGTCGCGCCGGTCTTTATAAAGAACTGATGACCCTCAAGGATTTAATCCTGGAGTACCGGGAAGATCCGCAGAAAAACTACGCCCTCAAGGAGGCGATTCTAAAATCGATTGCCGATACCGGCTTGGGGACGGACTGTCCGTTTGCAGAAGCCAAGCGCCTGGGGATTGCCCTCACCCCCGAAAATGCCAAGCTGTTTAGCTCGGAAGCCTTTAACCGCTACCTGGTGAATCTGTACGAGTACCTGCAGGTAGTAGAAAACCGCCTGTTCTCCGCTGGCTTGCATACGTTGGGGGAATCCCCCACGCCAGATCAATTAGCAGGGTATTTGCAAGCCTACTTTGGCGAAGATCCACCAAAGACCGCGATCGCTGCTGTCAGCCAAGGCGAGGCGCTGCCTGTGCTGAAGCAGACCCTGGACCTGAACGGGCAGACCCCCCAGCTAGCCGAAGCCGTCCAGATTCGCGATTTGCTCCTCCAGACCCCGGATGAACTCAACAATCTGCTGCGGGGGTTAAACGGGGAGTATATTGCCGCCGCCCCAGGGGGAGACCTGCTGCGGGATGGCCCCGGTGTGTTGCCCACGGGCCGGAATATTCATGCCTTGGACCCCTACCGGATGCCCTCCCCGGCGGCCTACGAACGCGGCAAGGGGATTGCCCACCAGATTCTCTCCGGTCACCTGGCAGACCAAGGTCATTACCCGGAAACTGTGGCGGTGATGCTCTGGGGCTTAGATGCAATTAAAACTCGGGGAGAATCCCTGGGCATTCTTCTAGAACTGGTAGGGGCAGTGCCGGTTAAAGAGGGCACCGGGCGAATTGTCCGCTACGCACTGCAACCGCTTGCCCAGTTGGACCATCCTCGGATTGATGTCCTGGCAAACCTGTCGGGGATTTTTCGGGATAGTTTTGTGAATATTATTGAGCTGCTGGATGATTTGTTTCAGCGGGCAGCCACGGCTGAGGAGCCACCAGAGCAGAACTTTATTCGCAAACACGCCTTGGCTTTGCAAGCCCAGGGGATTGAAAACCCTGCGGCTCGCCTGTTTTCAAATCCGGCGGGAGATTTTGGCTCCTTGGTTAACGATCAAGTGGTGGCTGGAACCTGGGAGTCCGGAGATGAGTTGGCTCAAACCTGGGGCGATCGCAATCGCTTTAGCTACGGCAGAGGGGATAAAGGTCAGGCCCGCCCGGAAGTTCTGCAAACCCTGCTGCAAAATACCGAACAGGTGGTGCAGGAAATTGACTCGGTGGAATATGGCCTCACGGACATTCAGGAGTACTACGCCAACACTGGGGGCCTGAAGCGGGCCGCGGAGAAACAGCGAGGTCAGAAGGTCAAGACCAGCTTTGTGGAAAGCTTCTCCAAAGACAGCACCCCCCGGCCCTTAGAGGATTTGCTGCGGCTGGAATACCGCACCAAACTCTTGAACCCCAAGTGGACGGAGGCTATGGCCAATCAAGGCTCTGGCGGTGCCTATGAAATCTCCCAGCGGATGACGGCGTTGATTGGCTGGGGGGGGACCACAGATTTTCGGGAAGCCTGGGTCTATGACCAAGCCGCCGACACCTACGCCCTGGACCCGGAAATGGCCCAAAAGCTGCGGCAAGCCAACCCGGAAGCCTTTCGCAATATCGTCGGCAGAATGCTAGAGGCCCACGGGCGCGATTTCTGGCAGCCAAATGCCGAGAAACTAGCCAAACTTCGCAGCTTATATGAGCTATCTGACGCTGCGATCGAGGGGGTCACAGAAGCTTAAGCACCCACCAGATTGGGAGCAACTCCTCAGTCTTTATGCCAACCGATGATGTTTCAGCTTAATTTTTGTGCATATTTTATCTATGCACACTAAGTCGGAACGTTTATCTGAATTTTTGTGCATACTAAAATTAGGCAGCTTCAAGAAACATTGACTGCCTAGGACTAATCTCTAATTGTTTTTCGCTCAGTATCAAAGGCACAGGATTGTCTTAGCTAGCTAAGGCATGATTCGGGGGGATTTATGAAGCGTTTTTCTTTTTCTAGTCTGCGCAGCAGGCTGATTTTGCTGGTATTGCTAGCAATGGTTCCAGCTTTGGGCTTGGAACTGTACACCGCCTCAGAGCAGCGACGGCTAGAAATCAAACAAGTTCAGTCAGAGACAAAGGTGCTGACACAGTTAGCTGCCAGTGATCAGGAGCAACTGATTGAAGGGGTGCGTCAGCTTTTGATTGCTATGGCCCAACTCCCGCAGGTGCGTAACCAAGACCCGGTAGCCTGCAACCAGTTGATGGCTGATCTACAAACCCAGTATTCCTTCTATACAACCCTTGGCGTAACTAACAATGCCGGAGAGGTTACTTGCCAAGCTTCCCTGTCCCCAGAAGTCGGCAGCACAGATCAAACCTACTATCAACGGGCATTGCGGAATAAAAACTTTAGCGTCGGTAGCTATCAAAAAGGTCGTGGGCAGGGTAAGGCTCTACTTTACTTCGGCTACCCGGTTTTTGATCAACGCCAACCAAATGGCAGGGTTGTCTTTGTTGGTCTGGATTTGCTGAAGCTCAATCAACGCCTAGCCCAAGCCCAGTTGCCCAAAGGGGCCATCCTAACCCTGTTTGACCGAAATGGACGAATTCTGGCTCGCTCCCAAGATCCGCAACAGTGGGTCGGTAAACTTCTCCCAGAAGCGGCTTTAGTCAAAACAGCTTTGAGTGAACAGGAAGGGACAGCTGAACTGCCGGGTTTGGATGGGGCAACCCGCTTGTACGCCTTTGAGAACCTTGAGAGTGCTGTTGAGACTGGTTTGTACCTGAGTATTGGCATCCCTAAAACTACTGTTTTTGCCGGACCCAACCGAATTCTGGCCGAGAGCCTAGCTGGACTAGGAATTGTAAGTGCGATCGCCCTTGCCGCAGCCTGGTTCGGCAGTAATTTGTTGGTGTTACGTCGTGTCCGGCGGCTGCTTGATGCCACCGGGCAATTAAGCACCGGAGACCTTACTGCCCGCACCCAGTCATCCCACTCCCAAGGGGAATTAGGCCAGCTCTCTCGCGCCTTTGATGAAATGGCAGCAGCACTGCAACAGCGACAGATTGAAGCGTCTCAAGCTGAGGAGACTTTGCGAGAAAGCGAGGCGCGACTGCAAGCGATTTTAGATAACGCCCCGGCAGTGATTTTTCTCAAGGACTTACAGGGTCGGTATACCCTGGTCAACCATCAATTTGAGCAACTATTCCAGCTAAGTCAGCAAGAAGTTCAAGGCAAAACAGACCCAGAGATTTTCCCGGAGGAAACGGCAGCAGCGCTCCAGGCCAATGATCACCAGGTACTAACAACTGGCATGGCCCAGGAAGTAGAAGAGAGTGTTCTGCAAGCAGATCGGTTGCATACCTACCTTTGTGTCAAGTTCCCGCTGTTTGATGCGGTTGGCCTTCCCTATGCCATTTGCGGCATTGCTACAGATATTACTGATCGCAAGCAAGCTGAAGCAGCCCTCCACAACGCTAAGCAAGCCTTAGAAACTCAAGTTGCCGCGCGAACTGTGGAATTAAGCCATACGAACCAACAGCTGCAAACCAAACTTACCGAACGGCGGCGGGCCCAGAGACATCTGGCAACTCAACACGCCATCACTCGCTTACTGGCCGAGTTTGATACCCTTAGCGAGATCACCCCTAGAATTTTGCAAACAATCAGCGAGGGCCTAGATTGGGACTGGGGAGAGCACTGGGACCTCGATGCCTCAGCCAATCTGCTCCGGTGTGCTCAAATCTGGCAATCTCCACAGGTTCAGGCCCCTGAGTTTGAGGCCATCACTTGGCAAACAACCTTTTCACCCGGCGTAGGGCTTCCGGGTCGAGTTTGGCAAACTGGTGAACCTAGCTGGGTAAATGATGTTGCTCAAGACTCTAATTTCCTCCGGGCCACTGCGGCAGCGACAGAAGGACTACACGGAGCCTTTGCCTTTCCGATCCTGCTCGGAGATCAGGTTCTAGGCGTCTTTGTCTTTTTTAGTCGTCACATTCGTCCCGTGGATCCAGATCTCTTAAAGATATTTACCAGCATTGGCAGCCAAATGGGTCAGTTTATCGAGCGTAAGCAAGTTCAAGCAACCCTCAAACAACAGCTTCACCGCACCCTGCTGCTTAAACAACTGACCCAAGAGATTCGCCGGAGCCTAGACCCCAAAGAGGTTTTTCAAACCGCTGCAACTCAGATTGGACAGGCGTTTAAAGTTAATCGTTGTGTGATTCGCACCTATAGCGATACCCCTGAGCCCCGGCTTACCTTTGTGGCTGAGCATGCAGAGCCGGGCCATGCCTCCATCCAAACCCTTGATGTTCCGGGGATAGACAATCTTCATGCCCAACAGTTACTTACTCAAGATCAAGCGATCTCTTCACCAGATGTGAACACCGATCCGCTACTGCAAGCGGATGCCTCTCTCTGTGACCAAATGAAGCTCAAATCAATGCTAGCGGTCCGCACCTCCTACCAGGGGCAGCCCAACGGGGTGATTGGGCTGCACCAGTGCGACACCCATCGCCATTGGACCCCCGAAGAAATTGAGCTGCTCGAAGCTGTCGCCGATCAAGTTGGGATTGCCTTAGCCCAGGCGCACCTGCTCAAGCAGGAAACTCAGCAGAGCAAACAGCTCACCATCCAAAACTTTGCCCTAGCCCAAGCAAAACGGGAGGCCGAAGCAGCAACCCAGGCCAAGAGTGAATTTTTGGCAACCATGAGCCATGAAATTCGCACCCCAATGAATGGGGTGATTGGGATGACTGGTTTGCTACTTGATACCGGGCTGAGCTCTCAGCAGCGAGACTTTGTAGAAACTATCCGTAGCAGTGGCGAAGGGCTACTAACGATCATTAACGATATTCTTGACTTCTCCAAGATTGAATCGGGCAAGCTGGACTTAGAAGAACGGCCTTTTGCGTTACGAAGGGGTTTAGGACAAGCTTTGGACCTACTGCGTCCTAAGGCGACAGACAAAGGACTAAGATTAACCTCCGCGGTTGACCTTCAAACACCAGACTCCATTTTGGGGGATGTCACCCGCCTGCAGCAAATTTTGATCAATCTGCTGGGAAATGCAATCAAGTTTACTCAGTCTGGGGAAGTGGCGGTGACTGTCACTACTCAACCGGTTTCAGAAACTAGACTGCCAAACCCTAAGGCCAGACTCAATCTAGAGCTGGAAAATCAATCATGCTTTGAAATCCAATTTGCGATTAAAGACACCGGCATTGGCATTCCCCCAGACCGAATAAATCGCCTGTTTAAGTCCTTTAGCCAGGTAGATTCCTCTACTTCTCGCAAGTATGGAGGCACTGGCCTTGGCCTGGCGATCAGCCAACAGTTAGCCCAACTGATGGGCGGCAAGATTTGGGTTGAGAGTCAGGTGGGCAATGGCTCAACCTTTTATTTCACGATTCTGGCTGCATCAGCCCCTGATCAGGTATCACCTGCTTCAGGCAGGGCTGAAGCAAACCATCAACTTCCGGAACAATTGCCCCTACGGATTCTCTTAGCTGAAGATAATCTGGTCAACCAAAAAGTTGCCTTGCACACCCTTAAACGCCTCGGATATCACGCAGACCTGGTGACCAATGGCCTAAAAGTCCTAGAAGCCTTGCACCATCAGCACTATGATCTGGTTTTGATGGATGTCCAAATGCCAGAAATGGATGGTTTGGAGACAACTCGGCGGATCTGCCAGGAATGGTCCTTAGAACAACGGCCCCGGATTATTGCCATGACCGCCAATGCTATGCAGGGCGATCGCGAAGCTTGTCTGGCCGCAGGGATGGACGACTACATCAGTAAGCCTATTCATAGAGAGGCGTTGGTGCGGGTATTGCTTCAGTCTCAGGTTCACCAATCAAGCTCGGCTGACCCAATCCAAAAGCTCTAAAGGCAGCTAAAAAAGTAAGTAAAACAGCGTGTCCAGGGGAACTTCCTCTAAACACGCCGTTTTGGATTGACCAACTCTACTTCAGCAGACTGCGCAGCATCCAGGCAGTTTTTTCGTGGATTTGCATCCGCTCAGTTAAAAGATCCACCGTTGGCTGATCATCGGCACTATCAGCGGTTGGCAAGACTGATCGGGCTGTGCGAACCACTGCTTCTTGCCCCTCAACCAGGGACCGGATCATTTCTTCGGCACTATGAGATCCCTTAGCTTCTTTAACAGAGGCAAGTTCAGCAAACTCCGAATAAGAGCCTGGAGCTGGGAATCCCAGGGTGCGAATTCGCTCGGCGATCGTATCCACCGCCAGGGCTAGCTCTGTATACTGCCCCTCAAACATGGTGTGCAAGGTTTGAAAGAAGGGACCCGTGACATTCCAATGAAAGTTATGGGTTTTCAGGTAGAGGGTGTAGGTGTCGGCCAACAGCCGAGAGAGTCCCTGGGCAATTTCTCGGCGATCTTGTTCTTCAATGCCAATATTAATCGGAGGCGCTTGGATGGAAGGGGATTGCATCTTTTTCTCACTTAAATAAAGAACGCTGGAAACCTAGGGGACAGGCAGGATAGACTTATCCTACAGAAATAACATGATCCTAAGAATTTCTGAAAGACAGGTTAGCTCTTTAGGCTAGATGCATTTGCAAGACAGACCGGGGGGCGCGGCGGACATTGCAGGGAATCGTTTCATGACCCAAGCGATCGCAGGCTTCGTAGCGATGGCAGCCAGAAAACCCAAAGTATTCCCCCTCGACTTCCAGGACATCAATCGGCTCTTGTAAGCCAATTTTCTGAATCGATTGCATCAGCGCTGCAATTTTGGCCGGATCATTTTGGCGATACAGCGGGCGGCGAATCTTGCGCAGGGGAATCTCCTGGACTCTAGCCATGGGGGCAATGCTCCATTGATTAGCATCTTTATAAATCATATTCGTTATGAGTACGATCTGCAACCAAAAGTAGCAGCTTCAAGGTTTTAAGCGGATAATTTAAACACGGTTCGCCACAATCAAACTGGTTTTCGATCATTTTTTAGTTTCCTCAGCTTGAATCGGGCACACCCGTCTATACTGGTGGGTCATTAAGGGTATACGTCGTCTTCGGGTTGTCAGCATGCTCAAGTCAAATCACCTGAATCAAACTGGCTCAGATTCAAAACCCGGCGGTTTTAGCGTCAGAATGAATCCGGTTAGTTGGCGGTGGACCGGCCTGGCAGTGGCAGCTCTGTGCTTACTCGGCGCTTCCGGTAAAACCGGGCTAGCAGCAACCTCCAATCCTCAGCTAAACGTGGGCATCGTGCAGCGGTTTGGTGAAAAGCCCACCGATCAAATTCGCCTAGAGGCAACCCCCGGCGATCGCTTGACCCTTAAATTTAAAGCTCAGAATCAAACCCAGACCCTCCAGACCCCACAGGTAACCCTAGAGATTAAAATGCGCCCCCTGGCCACCCCACAGGTGGAGGAGCGAATTGTTCTAAGTCGCCACCGTAGCTTTGAGAGTGCCGAAACCAGCGCCAAATACTGGCAAGTAAAAGGGGTGGCAGTTGAAATTGCCCAGCCGGATGGCTGGCAGGTTTGGGCCAAGCGAGGACAGTACAATGATCCTTTAGATCGGCACTTTCTCTGGGAAACCTTGCAGCGCCACGGCCTAGAGAACCCTCAAATTGATCGCAAAGTGTTAACCCAAGTCCCTCAGGCCAGTTGGGTGGTCAATGGCTATCGTTATAACCGAAATCATCTGGAAATTTCAGCGGGCAAAAACCTGTTTCGAGTTAATCAAAAGCTCTATGCCGGGAGTTTACGATTGCAGCCCAACGCCTATCGAAACTACACCCTGGTCAATCAGGTGCCAATCGAAACCTACCTGCGGGGCGTGGTGCCCCATGAGATTGGCTCTGGGGCACCAGAGACAGCCGTAGAAGCCCAGGCGATTATTGCCCGCACCTATGCCCTGCGCAATTTGCGCCGATTTAAACTAGATAACTACGAGTTGTGCGCTGACACTCAATGCCAGGTTTATGAAGGACTTAATGGTACTGATCCGGTAGCTGATCGGGCGATCGCTGCCACAGCCGCTCAAGTGCTCACCTATCAAAATGAGTTGGTCGATGCCCTTTACTCCTCGACCACAGGCGGAGTGACAGCCCCCTTCCAAGACGTCTGGGAGGGAGAGGCCCGCCCTTACCTCCAGCCAGTGATTGATGCAGCCCCCAACCAAGCTTGGAGTCTCACCCGCCGCAGCCTTGCAGATGAGCAAAGCTTTCGGGCCTTTATTAATTTACGCCAGGGCTTTAACGAAGCCAGCCAGACCCACTTTCGTTGGCGTGAAGAGGCCACCCTTCCAGAGATCACCCAGACCCTCAAGACTTATCTGCAAAAGCAAAAACATCCCCTAGCCAACTTCAAGACCCTAGGGCAGATTGCGGTCACAGAACGCTCCCCCGCTGGACGGGTGCAGCAAGTGACGGTGCAAACCAACCTCGGCCCGATTGAACTGGCGAAAGATGAAATCATCAGAGCCTTTGACCCCCCAAGAAGTCTGCTATTTTATTTGGACCCGCTCTATCAACCCGATGGAAAAACCCTCAAAGGGTATGCTTTTGTTGGCGGTGGCCTTGGGCACGGCGTGGGTTTAAGCCAGACAGGGTCCTATCGCCTAGGGGAACTCGGCTGGTCTGCAGCTAAAATCCTCCAATTTTATTATCCTGGCACCCAAGTTGAACCCCTGAAAGCTTTGACGGCTGCTGCCCCTCAACTCGCTTCGCCTCAGCCAGCTTCGCCAGTCCAAAGTCCTGGCTTCAACCCCTTTAACTTTCAAGCCTTTGGTTTTAAGCTGCAAGATCTACTTGAGTGGATTCGTTAATCTGCTAGCTTGAAGTTCAGGGCCTGAGACATTTGCCCACCCTCCAGCAAGTTAAAACTTGCTCTTTTTGTTTAAGTATGGTTTCTTCCGCTTGTTTGATTTTTAATCCCGTTGCTGGTCAATCAGATCCGGATCAAGATCTGGCCCTGATTGAGCAAATTTTAGGACCGGAACTGGATCTGGATATTCAGCACACCACCCCCGAGAAGGACGGAGATCATCTAGCCCGGGAAGCCGTCCCTAAGGGTTATGACTTGATTATTGCCTCTGGAGGGGATGGCACCCTGTCTGCAGTTGCTGGGGCTGTGATTGGCAGCAACATTCCTTTAGGAATTATTTCTCGGGGCACTGCCAATGCCTTTGCCAATGCCCTAGGCATCCCCACCTCAATTCAGCAAGCTTGTGCAACAATTTTGGGGGGATGCACCCGGGTTGTGGATGCGGCTGAGTGCAATGGTAAACCCATGGCCTTGCTAGCTGGGATTGGGTTTGAGGCCGCAACTGTCCGGCGAGCCGACCGGGACTATAAAAATCGATTTGGGATGCTAGCTTACGTCCTGGCCGGGCTACAGGAGCTGAGAAATCTCAAGTCGTTTGAGACGCGACTCGAAACCGATGACAAGGTGATTGATCTACAGGCAGCAGCAGTGACGATCGCTAATGTCGCGCCACCCTCCTCTGTCTTAGCCCAGGGACCAGGTGAACTGATTCCAGATGATGGGTTGTTGGATGTGACCCTGGTTGCCCCCGTCAACACCCTGGGGGCGATCGCTGCGGCTTATAGCTTGCTACAGTCGGCCGTTAGCGGTCAAACCAACAATCGGACCGATACCGGCTACCTGCGCACCAATCACATTAAGGTGATTACCGATCCGCCCCAAAAAGTTGTTTTAGATGGCGAATTGATCGGAGAAACCCCGGTGGAGGTGAAGTGTATTCCTAAAGGACTGACCATCTTTGTCCCCGATCAGGCCGGTGCCAATCCACCGTCTGAGAACTTAGAGGGGCTTCCTCACCTGCATATTGAATCCAAACCGTCCGAAAGCTAAAGATGCATTATCAACAGTTACTTAAAATTCCAACCACAGGTAAATCTCTGTGCAAAATTACCTCAAAAGTCCAAGCCATGGTAGCCGAGTCAGGCATTGAGACTGGGCTGTGCACCCTGTTTGTGCGTCATACCTCTGCCAGTTTATTGATTCAAGAAAACGCCGATCCAGATGTTTTGAAAGATTTAGAAACCTTTTTTAAGCGACTGGTGCCAGAGGGGAATGACTATCGCCACAGCACCGAAGGGCCGGATGATATGCCGGCCCACATCCGCAGTGCCCTCACCCATACCTCCGAACAGATTCCCGTTAACCAGGGTCGCTTAGCCCTGGGAACCTGGCAGGGGATTTATCTTTGGGAGCATCGCCAGCAAGGCTCAACCCGTGAGGTTGTGGTTCATCTAGCGGGATAGGTCCGCCGAATATTCAAGCAACACCACTGCTGCTGTCGCCAGAGGGAAGATACCTCCCAGCCATGCTTCTCTAGGGCCTCTGAGACTTTTGGGGCTTGACTTAAAAGAATCCCACTGAGAATTCCCCAGGTGGTGGGCTTGGCGATCGCCCCAAACTGAGGAATTAATCCCAGAATTACCTCGGCTAAAATATTGCAAAAAATGCCATCCACAGCCTGGTCTTGAGCCGCTAAAACTTCAATACTGCCTTGCTTGACAGATAACTGTTGCCGGGGAATTTGGTTCAGATCCCGGTTATGGCAGGTGGCAGAAACTGCCAAGGGATCAAGGTCCACAGCATAGGCTTTTCCAGCTCCCAACCGCAGGGCAGCGATTGAGAGAATTCCGGAGCCGCAGCCAATATCAGCCACGGTTAGGGTCTGGTTATTGGCCCAGGATTGATCCAGGTGCATCTCAATCGCTTCTAAGCAAAGCTGCGTGGTGGCATGGGCGCCGGTGCCAAAGGCCGCCCCTGGATCAAGGCGCAGGATCACCCGTTCTGGGTTTTCTGGGGGAGTTAACCAGGCGGGATAAATTAACCAGCGATCGCCAATTTCCTGCGGGTGCCAATGCTGCTTCCAGCTCTGGGACCAATCCTCTTCTTCAATCAGGGCCCATTTCACTTCCGGGACCGACAGCCCCAAGGTCTGGGCATCTTGACAGAGCAAATCAACCAGTTGCTTAAACTCAGGCGGCTGGTGCTGCTTAAACAAATAACCTTGCACCAGGCGCAGGGTTCCCTGCTGTTGGCTGGCGGTGCCCTGACAACCAAAGTTCTCCAGCCGCCAAAAGATTGAGTCTTCTAGGAGCGGATCGCCTAGAACCTGAACGTCCCACCAACTCACTTTGTCCTCAGAGGTTAACAATGTAGGCATCCCGAATGCCTTGCACCTTACTAATTTCTCCTAGGATTCCTTCCGGCAGAGGATCGTCCAAACCCACCACCATCACTGCATTGCCTCGGACCATTTTCCGGCCCACCTGCATACTGGCAATATTGACGTTAAAGCTGCCCAGCAAAGACCCGATCTTGCCAATAATTCCTGGCATATCCCGGTGCAGGGTGATCAGCATATGCCGCGTAGGAGCAACGTTAATTGGAAAGTCATCAATATTGGTGATCCGAATTTCTTCGGCCCCGAGCAAGGCCCCAGTGACAGAGCGAGCTTCCAAAGGTCCTTTAGCTTTCAGGTGTATCGAGCCGGCGTAGTCACGCATGGCAGCATCTCGGGTCTCAATCACTCGGATTCCCCGTTCTTTGGCTTCGATACTGGCATTGACGTAGTTGACACGCTCCTGCAGGGCTGGAGAAAGTAACCCTTTGAGGGCGGCGACCACAATCGGCTGGCTGTCGTTCGTGGCTAGCTCTCCCTGGAGGCGAACATCAAGGGATTCAATTCGACCACCGGCCAACTGCCCAACCAAATTACCCAGAGTTTCGGCTAACTGCAGATAGGGTTTGAGCTTCTCTAGGACATCGGGGCGGAGGCCAGGGATATTAACGGCTGAGCGGGCGGGCAATCCAATTAAAACATCCCGAATTTGCTCTGCGACATCCACGGCCACATTTGTCTGGGCTTCTTCGGTGGAGGCCCCTAAATGAGGGGTGAGAATTGCTTCCCGTCCTAGGGCAGTGAGGGAAGACTCGCCCAGGGGTTCTGACTCAAAGACATCCAGGGCAGCCCCGGCAATCTTACCTTCCTTAAGCGCAACCGCCAAGGCGTCTTCATCAATAATTCCACCGCGGGCACAATTGACAATCCGCGCTGTTGGCTTCATTTTTGCCAGGGTTTCGGCATTGATCAAGTGCTTGGTCTCCGGCGTCTTAGGTAGGTGCAGGGTAATATAGTCTGCTTCACTAAAGAGCAGATCTAACTCAACCAGGCGGCATCCAAGTTGCTCTGCGCGATCGTTGGCCAGAAACGGATCGTAGGCCAGCAACTTCATTCCCATTGCCCGGGCCACGGTGGCAACGTGGGAGCCAATTTTACCCAAGCCAATGATCCCCAAGGTTTTTTTATAGACCTCAACCCCAGTGAAGCGCTTGCGATCCCACTGACCGGCTTTTAGGGAGCGATTGGCATCGGGGATGTGCCGTGACAATGACAGCATCAGGGCCAGCATATGCTCAGCAGCGGCAATGGTGTTTCCCTCAGGGGAGTTGACAACCACAATCCCTTTGCGGGTCGCCGCCGGCACATCAACGTTATCGACCCCAACCCCGGCTCGACCAATGATTTTGAGCTGGGTGGCTGCTTCAATGACTGCTGCAGTCACGCGGGTACCGGAACGAATCATCAGCGCGTCATAGTCAGGAATCATCTGAAGTAATTGCTCCGGCACCAGATCTGTGCGGACGTCTACCTGGGCCACTTGGGCGAGGATATCAATTCCAACTTGGTCTACGGGATCAGAAACAAGAACCTTTGGCATAATCGGGTAACTAAGGGGTAAGCAGCCTCAAACGATTGACGGGAGATTTCTAACTGGAATGCTTATACAAGCCGACTTCAGATCATTACCTAACCTGGTCAAATAATAGTCACACCCATCAAGGAACAAGAAATTTCCACAATAGGCCATTTTACTCTAGAGGCACCCCTGGTTTGATCTGAATCTGGAAAGTTTTTTGAGGAATGATCTAGCGCCTCGCCCCTCCGCAGTCAATTCGCTGAAAAGATTTGAATTGTTGCCAAGCACCTTAGCTCTCGCTGATGATTTTCTGGACAATCTGAACCCCGGTTACAGCCTGCCAGCTAAACAGCCCTAGAAGGACCAGATTCAAGAAAATATGGGTGTAACGTGCCCAGTCTTGACCCTTTTGCATCAGAGGAGAAAGCGAGGCAGAGACAGAGATTAACCCAACCATTCCCAATCCAGCCAGCAGGTGGGGACCAAAGAAAAGTTTTTGATTATTGAGGTAGGTAACGGCCATCGCAGCGATCGCCCCTAAAACCATAAAGGCCAGCAGTAAAGACCCGGCTTGATAATGGCGCACCGCAAACTGACCTTTAACTAGGGCTTTTTTTTCCTCACCGTCGGCAAAACGCACTCGGCGAAGCTTTAGCCCTAAATACAAAGCATAAAATGTTAGCCCCAGCAAGATCCACATCGTCACGGGGTGGAAAAACTGCAAATAAAATTTAATCTCTGGAGAAACTGACATGGCGTATTCCGGTGCTGAGAAAAGAAACTTTATAAAAGTTAGCATAACAATCATTCCGGCTAAATATCTGCTGCCAGTGGTTTTTGACTGCTAGCCGAAAAAGCACTATCGTCAGTCTTGTTAACTTTCTTTAATCAACTGCTCCCTCGGTTAACGACATGAAACCTGCTGATCTCAACCATTCCAGCCTCAGCGCCTTGATATTTGACATGGATGGGGTGCTGTGTGACACGATGCCCTACCATCTCAAAGCCTGGGACCACTATATTGCCCAGACACCGGAGCTTCCGGACTCCATGCAGGAACACCTGCACCGAATGGGCGGCAAGCGTAATAGTGAGCTGCTGCGGGAACTGGTGGGTAGCCACCTGCAAGAGGCCCAAATTCAGCAATGGGGTGCTGGCAAAGAAGCAGTTTACCGGGAGTTGATCCGGGAGCAAATTGTTTGGTTGCCAGGGCTAGTTGAGTTTCTAACCCAAGCCCAGGAAGCAGGGTTGAAGTTGGGCTTAGGAACCTCCGCCTGTCAAGAGAATGTTGATCTGCTACTGGACCATCAAGGACTGAGGGAATTTTTTCAGGCTCAGGTGATTGAAACCGATGTCCAACGCGGTAAACCTGACCCACAATGCTATCAACTGGTTGCCCAACGATTGGGGGTTGAGCCTGATCAATGCCTGGTATTTGAAGATGCCACTGCCGGAGTGGCAGCAGCCCGTAACGCCAAGATGCGCTGTTGGGGGGTGCTTACGACCCAACCAGAAGCCGATCTGTTGGCCGCAGGGGCAGAGTATTGCCTTGAAGATTTTAAGGACTCTGGCTTAGAAGGGTTACTTTCTTCAAGGGAGTGAATCATTCCCAAGGGATTATTGATAATTGACGATTTGGGCGAAACCATCGCCCTCCAGACTGGCCCCGCCAACCAAGGCCCCATCAATTTCTGGCTGAGCCATGATCTCATCAATATTTCCTGGCTTCACCGAGCCCCCGTACTGGATCGAAGTATTTGGGTGGCTCAACTGGCCGCGAATGAGTCCGATGGCGCGGTTAGCCTCGGTGGCTTCGCAGGTCTCACCGGTGCCGATCGCCCAGATTGGTTCGTAGGCAATCACTAAGTTTTGCTGATCTACACCGACTAAATCCTGATCCAACTGGTTCGAAATGTGGGATTCTGTCTCCCCAGCAGCGCGTTGATCTTTGGTTTCGCCAACACAGAGGATTGGTGTCAAGCCGTGGTCCTGAGCTGCCTTTAGACGTAGGTTAACAGTTTCGTCAGTTTCACCAAAGTACTGGCGACGCTCACTGTGACCGACCACAACATACCGGACCCCGAGTTCTGCCAGCATTGGCCCGGAAATTTCACCAGTGTAGGCCCCTGCAGCTTCCCAGTGCAGGTTCTGGGCCCCAACTCTGACCCGGCTGCCATGGAGGTTCTTAGACAACACCGTCAGATCCGTAAACGGAACACAAAGCACCACTTCCCGATCCTCAGGAGTCTGCTCCAGATGAGGCAGAAATGCCTGCAAAAATTCCAGGGCCTCTGCCTGGGTTTTGTACATCTTCCAGTTGCCAGCAATTACAATCTTTCGCACGGATAATCCCACTCAAAAATAACCAATGTTGCAATGATTTTACAGCTTAAGGGGTTGGGGGATCCTGTGGTTGATCTGAGGGGTTGAGAAACTGTGGTCGAGCCTGTCGGGTTTGCACCAAGATTTGTTCAATCCCCGACCAGTCTTGCTGTTCAATTTTAGCGATTATCTGGTCGAGGCAGTGGCGATAGCCCTGGAGCGATCGCAGCAATTGCGGCTGGTTGAATTCAGCCATCATTCGTCCCAGCTCCGGGTTGCCCCCCCCGACACGACTGGTATCCCGAAATCCTGAGCTGGCAAGTTTCTGGGCCAGTTCCACCACTGCTGGATCAGTTTCTCTCATACAGGCAGCAATCAGACTAGCACTGACCATCACCGGCAGGTGAGAAATCCAGGCAACGGCGCGATCGTGGTCTTGGGGCGAACACTGGTGAAGCTGGACCTCCAGCGATCGCAGCAATTCCCTCAACGTTTCAAGTGCCTCTGGAGGCGTGGTGGCAACCGGCGTCAGGACATAGGGCCGTCCGGCAAATAACTGAGGTTGGGCAGCCTCAATTCCGGTGGCCGCTGTCCCAGCCATCGGATGCCCACCCACAAAGCTAGGCCACAGCGGCGTAATCTTCTCAACCACAGGGGTTTTAACGGAGCCGACATCGGTCAAAATGGTTTCAGGCTGAAGATGGAGGATGAGTTCCTCAACCGTGGCTTGAATTGCCCCTAAAGGCGTACACAGAAAAATCACCTCCGCCGTGGCTAAAAGCGAAATATCGCAACTGGCTTGGGTCACCGCCCTGCGCGCGATCGCCCGCTCACAGGTTTCGGTCCGACGGCTCACCCCCAAAACTTGATGTCCCAACTGCTGCAAATCCAGGCCCAGGGAGCCGCCAATGAGTCCCAATCCAACAATGCCAATCTTCATTTACAATTTGCTGATTCTGATCTTCAACGCTGCTCAATTATGAACCCTGCGACTTATTTTTATTTACATGGATTTGCCTCCGGTCCCGGATCTTCCAAAGGGGTTTATCTGCGGGACTGTTTTCAATCCCAGGGATTAGAACTGCAAATTCCTGATCTAAATCAAGGGGATTTTCTTAACCTGACGCTGACGCGCCAGATCCACCAGGTTCAAGCTCTGTTTCCGCCACCTCCGGAGCCGGTAATTCTAATCGGGTCCAGTTTAGGAGGACTCAGTGCTGCTTGGGTGGCTGAAAAGTCTCCCCAAGTGCAACAACTGATTCTGCTGGCTCCGGCGTTTGAGTTTCTGCCCCGATGGCTAGAGGAGTTAGGAGACGAGCAGGTCCAGGCTTGGCAGCGCCAGGGGTCTCGGGAATTTTTCCACTACGGTGAACAGCGTCAATTGCCCTTGGGCTATGAGTTTGTCCAGGACACAGCTCAGTATCAGGATGATCAGTTACTGCGATCGCCGCAAGGCGACGCGCAAGCTTCACTGCCAACCCTAATTCTCCATGGAGTTGAGGATGAGGTGGTTCCGATCCAAGCCAGCCAAAGGTTCGCAGCTAAACGCCCCTGGGTCAACCTGGTGGAACTCAACAGCGATCACAGTCTGGGGAATGTCAAAGCTGAGATCTGGGAGGCAATTCAGGCCTTTTGCTCATTGGCTTGAGCGGCTTGGATTTAGGAGGACAAAAGGCCACTTTCTTTGGTGTTGAGCAGCTTCCAAATCCTTTATTTCTATAGCGGCTGTTGCCTTGGTTGCGGCATCTTCTGGGGCAAGGGAATAAATTCTGTCTCCTGGGGGACTGGCTCAAACCGTCCCGCTTGTCAATCCTGCTTGGCTTGCTCAATCCGTTCAGGACGGCTGGAGACAAAATTCCACCACTTGTATCGCTTTCCAACCGGTTCACCCCCAACCACAATACAGCGAGCCTCTCGATCAGAGGAGATATCTACCGAGGTGCCTGAAGCCAGAACCGCTAGCCGATGTTGCTCCAGCAGAGCACCGTTAATTTGCAGCCCTGGCGTCACGCTGTAAACTGCTTGCTCACTATAGTTGCCTGGCAAAGTGAATCGCGCTCCTGGGGTCAGTTGCACATCCAGGTAGATCATCGGTGAAAACGTTTGCACTGGAGAGGTGCGACCATAGGCTTCCCCGGCAATCAATCTGAAGGAGACCCCGCTCTCTTCCCAAGCCGGTAGCTCAGATGCTGGATGATGCCGGAACCAGGGTTGGGTTTCTTCATGCTGATCGGGCAGGGCAACCCAGGTCTGAATTCCATGGAGCGTTGCTTCTTGACTGCGCTGATCGTCAGGTGTGCGTTCTGAGTGGACAATTCCCTGTCCTGCGGTCATCCAGTTCACAGCGCCGGGATGAATTTCCTGAATGCTTCCTACACTGTCGCGATGCAGTAAAACCCCTTCAAAGAGGTAGGTAACGGTTGCCAGGTTGATGTGTGGGTGAGGTCTGACATCAACACCCTGGCCGGGAGGAAAGACCGCCGGACCAAGATGGTCAAAAAAGATGAACGGCCCTACCAGGGTCAGAGCCTCTGAAGGCAGGAGGCGACGGGCTTGAAACCCTCCCAAATCCTGAACGTGTGGCTCAATAATGTGCTGAATGGAGTCAACCATTATAAGTAACGAGGCTGTTTCAGTAACAATTAAGAAATCGGGAGGATTTTCAATAGCTTTTCTGCTGATCATCTACAAAACACCACAGCCATTGCTCTCCTAATTCGGCTGAACTGATTACAGGATGTCCAGCTTCCTCAAAGTGACGACGAGAATGCTGATGTTCAGATGAGTCACAGCAGAGCATCTTGCCGCAGGTTTGGCAAATGCGAAGATGTACCCAGCGACCATTAATTCGAATGCATTCTTCGCAGCGAAACACGGGATAGTTAGCCTTGGGGATGAGTTTTTCCAGCGTCAGATCATCAAGGTGTTGGCAGGACATAGGATTTTCTAGTAAGGGTATAAATTAGGGTTGTCTATTGAGTTCTCGTTAAAATGCATAGGCGTTTTGGGGAACCCAAAGGATTCATGCTTCTGACAGCCGCAAGTCTAGCAAGGCAGATCCGAGAGCTGGATCGCTACTTAAAGTCAGTTTGAGTCAGGGCCGCTTGATCCCAGTTGCCGAGGTTGGCGGCTGCCTCGTAGGTACTTTGCAGAAACTCCAACAGCACTTCGTCTGGAGAAGAAGCCGTTCGTACTGCCTCGTAGGGAAGCACAAACTCCCCCAGCTCAGAACTGTAAAAAGCCGCCTCCGGCTGGACTGAGGCGTTATGGAATCCTTCTGGTTGGGGATAGGCGTAGGAATAGAAGGCTGGATAGGAAAGCCCTGCCCCCGGCCAGAATCCGCAACTGCTCACCTCCTGGGAGTAGGCTTCTCGGGCCACAGCATCCGGCAGATTGGGGACTCCGCCAGGATGCTCCGGGGCCGGGCGACCTGAGAAACGCGTCACAGCTAAGTCAAAGCTGCCCCAGAAAAAATGCACCGGGCTGGATTTGCCCTTAAATCGGGAGCGGAACGCTTTGAATACCCGATCGGTTTGCAACAGCACCCGCCAGCAGCGGTTGGCATACTCCGGATCGTAAACTGCATGGGTGTGGTCTTGCTTAAAGGGAATTGCATCCGGTATTTCGTTGGGCGTGGTGTTAATGGTTAGAGGCAGATCCAAAGCCTTGAGGTTCTCCATCACCGCTTGATAAAACGCTGCCACGGTTTGGGGACGTAGAGGGAGTGTCCGAAAACGACCCTCACTGGTTTGGATTAAAAGTTGATGGTCAATAAAGTCAAAATCGAGCTGAAAGATTTGATTTTTATAGGCAACAGGGGAGGTGGTTAACCCGCGAGCGGTTAGATACAGCGGCACATGCCAGGAGTGATTGATCCAGGGTGTCTGCACCAAGCGGATCTTGCCAATTACTTGTGTCCACAGATGCAAAGTGGTGTAGGTATCCTGCCACGCCTCCAGGGGCAGAGGAGGCCAAGCTTCCGCAGGCTCAAGGGAATTTTGATTCGGGGCGTTATTCATACGTAATCTCCTCCAGCCATGAGTTGAGATGCCGCTCCATGCCTTTCCTGCAATTCAAGCCCAAGCAAGGAAATAAAGCTGGTGCTATCTAAAGACTGATCGACTGGGCCTGCATGGCTGCCTGCACACCCTCATCTTCTGCCATCTGGATCATAAACTGGTGCAAGTTGGGATAGTCGGTAAAGGGTTTTGGCAGTTGGTTGCCCCAGCGACAAAAGACAAACAGATAAGGATCGAGCACTGTGCACCGGTCTTCAACCATGTAGGTGCGATCGCTTATGTGGTGTTCAAGTAACTGGAAACAGGCATCAATTTGCTGGTAAGCCGCCGCTCGCACTGCCTCATGGTGCTGCTGATCAGCGATGTAACGCTGGGGTACAAAGTAGGGATAGAAAGCCGGATGCACATCTCCGGTCAAGTAAGACATCCACTTGTGCATTTCATGCCGCGCTTCTAGCGTTGGGCTAGAACCCAAATGTTCCTCAGGGAACTTCTCGGCAAGGTAGAGCAAGATGGCTTCAGCCTCAGTCAAGATTTGACCATCCTCCTCAACTAAAGCCGGAACCTTGCCTGCTGGATTCACAGCTAAGAATTCCGGTTCGCGGGTTTTGCCGCGTTCTACTCGACCCAGTTCAAAGGGTTTGCCAATCCATTCCAGAACAATGTGGGGGGCCAGGGAACAGGCTCCGGGCATGTAGAACAGTTTCATTTAAGCCTCCTTGAAAGGTTTCCATACTTATGGACCGCTAAACTAAGCTGCCATGTCAAATAGTAAAACTTCTGCAGCATTAGCCGCACCTCGCAACGTTATTAATGACTGATTAGAAACGGCAGCACCATCCCCGGCGCTGAGCATTTGGTCATTCAGTTGCACTGCCCCGCGCGCCACTTGCAACCAGGCAACTCGACCATTGACAAAGGAATGTTGCACTTCCTCACCCTCCTGCAAACAGGTGGCATAAAAATCCACATCCTGATGAATGGTGATTGAGCCATCCCGACCGTCACGGGAACCTACCAGGTGTAACTGGCCGCGCTTCTGAGGGGCAGTAAAGGCTTTCTGCTCATAACCCGGTTCAATCCCTTTAGTATCAGGCAAAATCCAGATTTGCAGAAAATGCACAGGTTCAGTTTTGGAGGCATTGTATTCGCTGTGCATAATGCCGGTTCCGGCAGACATCCGCTGCACATCGCCCGGTTGAATTACTGAGCCGGTGCCAATGCTGTCTTTGTGTTCTAGAGCGCCATCGAGAACGTAGGAAATGATTTCCATATCACGGTGGCCGTGAGTGCCAAAGCCCTGACCGGGGGTTACTTTGTCTTCGTTGATCACCCGCAAATCAGCAAAGCCCATGTGGTTGGGGTCGTAGTAGTTGCCAAAGGAGAAAGTGTGACGGCTATCAAGCCAACCAAAGTTTGCAGTGCCCCGTGCTTGAGCGGATCGAATTGTAATCATGTCTGTTGCCTCCGAAGGGGTGGGAGCAATTTATTTTGGTCACACTGTTATTATCCAATGGATCCAAATGAAAGACAATATAGTAATTCATAGACAGACTGTCTCTTAATTTTCTACAATCTAGCTGCTATGGACAAATTTGAAAGCATTCGCGCCTTTATTCAAGTCGTTGATTCTAGTGGTTTTGCCGCTGCCGCCCGGGAAATGGGACTGTCGCGATCGCAGGTCAATAAGCTGGTGATTGCCCTGGAAAACGAACTAGGGGTTCAACTGTTGCATCGCAGTACGCGGGTGGTGACACCGACGGAAACGGGGTTGGCCTTTCATCAGCGGTGTGTGGAGATTTTAGCAAGCTTAGAGGAAGCAGAGCGATCCGTCACCCAACTGCATCAGCAGCCGAGGGGCAGGCTGCGGGTGAATGCCCCAATGTCTTTTGGCACCATGCACCTGGCTCCTGCTTTAGCTGATTTTCTAGGGCAATATCCCGATCTGGAATTGCAGCTTACCCTCAGCGATCGCTTTATTGATCCAATCGAAGAAGGCTTCGATGTCACGGTGCGGATTGCAAAATTGCCAGAGAGTGCCAGCTTGATTGTGCGCCCCTTGGCTGTGGCTGAGCGGGTCCTCTGTGCGGCTCCGACTTATTTAGCAAGTCATGGCACCCCAAATCACCCGGCGGAAATCCATCACCATTCTTGTTTGCACTACGGTCAACTTGCAGTGGAGGATCAATGGACGTTAATTGGACCTGATGGCGAACAAATAATTTCGGTGACGGGTGTGCTGTGTTCTAACAATGGTGAAGTACTCAGAGATGCCGCAGTTCGAGGATTAGGGATTACGCTCCTGCCGACCTTTATTGTCGGACCGGAATTGCAGCAAGGGACGCTGCAAGTTGTTTTGCCGGATTACCATCCACCCGAACTTTCGATTGCGGTGATTTATCCAGTCAACCGTCATCTTTCTACCAAGGTTCGATTACTCGTTGATTTCCTTCAAGAACGC
>JBGTDP010000175.1:0-1522 GCA_041748255.1 Thermosynechococcaceae cyanobacterium
CGTGTTTTTGATCTTAATGCGGGAGCTGGCGATCGCGGGCTGGCGGGTGAACCAGGCGCAGATTACCGGGGCCAACCTCTGGGGCAAACTCAAAACAATCAGCCAAATTTTCGCCGTTGCCTTATTGATGGCGCCGCTTCCTACGGCCTGGAGTCCGGTTGCGCTTGGATCTTTTTGGGTAGCGGTGGCCTTGACCCTAATCTCAGGAGGGATTTACCTCTGGCCTCGTAAAATTCCTGAGCCCGCTGCCCATTGACTATTTGATGAAAGAGCCTTCTAATTTACTGCTGAAATTAAGTCGGCGTTTATTTGCCGAACGGGGCACTCAAGAAAGCTTCCTGGCTGCTCTGGTTGATCCACAGCCCTTTGCCCCCTGCATCCTCTGGAGTCAACCCAAGCCTTCTGAAATCCCTTGGGAAGTTAAACCGCCAGTGGACTGGCAACCAGACTTTGTGGATCGGCTATTGAGCGAAACTAAACCCGGTCAGAGTTCCCTTCACGATCAGGGTTATTACTACTGCTTAGATTTCTCTTCAGTTTTTGCGGCCTCAACCCTGCTAAATCTGCCATCTAAGTCGCTAATAGTGGATGTGTGTGCCGCCCCTGGGGGCAAAAGCCTGTTTGCCTGGAGAGCCCTGCACCCCGAGCTATTAATCAGCAACGAGGTGATTGGCAAGCGGATTGGGGCTTTGCTCTCAAACTTAAAGCGGTGTCGGGCCACTCCTGCAGCCTTAACCAGGCTGGACTCAAAGTGGCTAGCCAAAATTCTTCCGGCAACTGCTCAGGTTGTGATTGTGGATGCGCCCTGCAGTGGTCAATCCCTGCTGGCAAAGGGGGGTCTCGCCCCCGGATGCTTTCATCCGGTGACAATTAATAAAAATGCCAATCGTCAAAAGAGAATTTTGGCCAACTCAGCCCAGCTTGTTGCCCCGCAGGGCTATCTGGCCTACATGACTTGCACCTATTCCCCGGAAGAGAATGAACAGGTCAGTGAGTGGCTGCTAGAACGATTTCCCCAGTTTCAACCTGTTCCAATGGCGCATTTGGCCTCCTACCAGTCTCATTTGAGTGATTTGCCCTGTTACCGAATCTGGCCCCAGGAGGGTCTAGGCGCTGGAGCCTTCACAGTTTTGTTTCAGAACACAGCCGCTGGAGAAGCTTGTCCCCTATCCTCTGATTTTCTGGCTCAACCGGGGGTGATTCGCCTGGGTTAAGTGCTTTTGACAGACAGGAAATTCAAACCAAGGGAAAGGCTTTCCTCCAAATTTGTATGATGGGGGCACACTCATGGTACTAGATTCACCCTAATGTCTAATTTATTGACTCGTATTACTCAAAATCCTGGTCAATGCGGTGGCCGACCTTGTATTCGAGGAATGCGAATCCGGGTTAGTGACATCCTAGAAATGCTAGCTGAGAATGTCACCGTGAATGAAATTTTGGAAGATTTTCCTGATCTCGAACCTGAAGATATTCAAGCTTGCTTATTGTTCGCAGCCCGACGCACTGATTTTCCTCGTTT
>JBGTDP010000176.1:0-2053 GCA_041748255.1 Thermosynechococcaceae cyanobacterium
CCTGCCACTGCTGGGTTTCTTGCTGCACCTGGGCGGCTAGGGGGTTTTGGTCGGGAGGTTCTGCTAGCGCTGCCACCGCCGCCACCGCTTGATCAAACAGCTCAATTAGATTCGGAAAGGCATCCCGAAAAAATCCTGAGATCCGCAAAGTCACATCCACCCGAGGGCGGCCCAGTAGCGATAGGGGCAAAATTTCAAAATCCACCACCCGCCGGGACATTCCCTCCCAGACTGGCTGCACCCCTAACAGCGCCAGGGCCTCGGCCAAATCATCACCCCCGGTGCGCATGGTTGCGGTTCCCCAGACGGAGAGAGCCAGGGTGCGGGGATACTCCCCCTGATCCTGGGTGTAGCGCTCCACCAGGGCTTCGGCTGCTTTGCGACCGACTTCCCAGGCAGTTTCTGTGGGAATTGCCCGAATATCGACGGAATAGAAATTTCGCCCGGTGGGCAAAACCTCTGGCCGTCCTCGCGTCGGTGCCCCAGCCGGACCACTGGGAACGTACTGTCCGGCTAGTCCCCGCAATAGTTGGGTGATTTCCTGATCGGTTTGCCGCAGGGCTGGCAGGAGGAGATCGCGAATCCAGGTCAATTCTTTCTGGGTGGCTTCTCCTACTGCTTTAATGTTGCCTTGAATCACCTGCTCCACCAGCGCCGCAGCTTGGGTTTCTAGAGCCTCAATCACATCCCCTACATTCCGCACCGATCCAGTTTTGATTAGCTGTGGTTTCAAATCCCCAGCGTAGGACTGAGCTGGATCGGCACACAGAGGATCAATATCTAGTCCCCAATCCGCTGCCAGGGATCGGGTTATGCCCTGATGCCCTTGACCGGGGTGGCGGGCCAGGGCTACCAATAAATCTCGCAGTTGTCGTCCCTGGGGGCACTGACCAAAAATATGCAACCCATCCCGGATCTGGGCTTCTTTTAACTCACATAGATAGCCATCCGCCTGGGTGAGAAATTCTGCTAGTTTTTCCGCCGCCAGGGCCGGATCAAGGTCTATTTGCAGATCCTGATCTAGATGCTCCTGATCCACCAGGGCAACAATCCGATCGCGAATCATCGGCAGGCGGATCGGATCAAGACTTTGGGCTTCGTAGTATTCATCAATCAGGGCCTCTAGGTGTTGCAGGGGGCCGTAGAGTTCGGCGCGGGTCATCGGCGGGGTGAGATGATCGACAATCACCGCCTGGGCGCGCCGCTTGGCCTGGGCGCCTTCCCCCGGATCATTGACGATAAACGGGTAAAAATGGGGCAGTGGTCCCAAGGCCACCTCTGGATAACAGGTTTCAGCCAGGGCTACACTTTTGCCGGGTAGCCATTCCAGATTCCCGTGCTTGCCGACATGGACGACCGCCTGGGCCTTAAACCTCTGTCGCAGCCAGTAATAAAACCCCAGGTAGGCGTGGGTGGGCTCTAGATCCGGGGCATGGTAGTTCAGGGTGGGGTCCACATCGTAGCCCCGAGCTGGCTGGATACCGACAAAAATATTCCCCAGTTGCAATCCAGAGATCGCTAATCCCTCTCCCGAGAAGGATTCAGCGGCAGGTCCCCAGCGGTTGAGCATCCCCGTCTGAACGGCCACGGGCAGGGTGGCAAAATACTCTTGGTACTCTGCCAGGGAGAGCCTGGCTTCAACCAAGCGCAACCCTTGACCCTCTGGGTCGTTGGTCACCCCGGCAGTCAACCGCTCAATCAGCTCTTGGCCAGTTTGGGGAGGGGTTTCCAGGTGATAGCCGGCCTGTTCCAGGGCCTGGAGAATCTCAATGCAACTGGCGGGAGTATCTAAGCCCACCCCGTTAGCTAGACGACCATCGCGGGTGGGATAGTTGGCTAGGATCAGTCCAACTCGGCGCTGGGCTGGGGGAGTTTGTCGCAATTGAACCCAATGGGCTGCTAAATCCGCAACGAAGTCAATGCGATCGCCCACCGGCTCATAGCTAACCACCTCGGTTTCTAGATCTTGGTTGCGAGTTTGAATCGTCTTAAAAGAAACGGCGCGGCTGATAATTCGCCCGTCCACCTCTGGCAGAGCGACATTCATGGCCAT
>JBGTDP010000177.1:0-10468 GCA_041748255.1 Thermosynechococcaceae cyanobacterium
CGTTGTCACCCCAGATAAAACCGCCTGGGATTCAGAGGCTGAAGAAGTTATTTTACCCAGTACGACTGGTCAGTTGGGGATTCTCAGTGGTCATGCGCCGCTGATGACTGCCCTAGAAACTGGGGTGATGCGGGTGCGTCCGGGAAAAGACTGGGTAGCGATCGCCCTCATGGGTGGCTTTGCTGAGGTTGAGAATGACGAAGTGACCATTCTCGTCAATGGGGCTGAGCGAGGTGAAAATATCGATCGCGAGCAAGCCCGTTCTGCCTTTACCCAAGCCGAGACCCGGTTTGGGCAATTAGACCCCAATAGCCCCCAGCAAGAGCGCATCCAAGCCACTCAAGACCTTAAGCGAAGCCGGGCCCGGTTTCAAGCTGCCGGAGGCACAGTCCAGATCTAAGGCCCAAATTTAAATTGGCAGCGTCTACCCATAAACCTTCTAGAATCTATGTTCTAGAAGGTTCTTATTTAGGGGGGACAACGGGCCAAGATTGGTCGGCTCTTTTGGAGCTGAGGCTAAACTTTCTTTAGCCAGCTAAACATTGCCCGCAGGTCTTTGCCTACTTCTTCTACCGGATGTTCAGCTTCTTGGCGGCGCATGGCCGTAAATCCAGCCTTGCCAGACATATTTTCGAGGACAAATTCTCTTGCAAACTGGCCAGTTTGAATTTCAGTTAAGATCTCGCGCATCTCAGCCCGCGTCTGGTCGGTAACAATCCGGGGGCCACGGGTGTAATCGCCATACTCGGCAGTGTTAGAGATGCTGTCACGCATGTTTGCCAGCCCTCCTTCGACAATTAGATCCACAATTAGCTTGACTTCATGGAGACACTCAAAGTAAGCCAGCTCCGGTTGATAGCCAGCATTCACCAAGGTTTCAAACCCGGCCTTGATCAAGGCACTCAAGCCGCCACAAAGGACTGCTTGTTCTCCGAATAAATCGGTTTCGGTTTCTTCCCGAAAAGTCGTTTCCAGAATTCCAGCCCGGGTGCCACCAATCCCTTTTGCATAAGCCATGGCTCGATCGCGGGCTTGACCAGAGGCATCTTGATAAACTGCAACCAAGCAAGGAACGCCCTGCCCCTGCTCGTAGGTTCGTCGGACCAAGTGCCCTGGACCCTTTGGAGCGACCATGACCACATCTACGTAGGGTGGGGGCACAATCTGGGCAAAGTGAATGTTAAACCCATGGGCAAAGGCCAAAATTTTATCTTCCTGCAGAGCCGGGGCGATGTCCTCCTGATAAACCGTTTTTTGAACTTCATCGGGCAAAAGAATCATGATCAAGTCTGCGGCCTTGGCCGCTTCAGCCACACTGAGCACTTTTAGCCCTGCTTCTGCAGCTTTCTTGGCTGATTTGCTGCCCTCATAGAGACCGACCACCACATCCACGCCACTGTCTTTGAGGTTAAGGGCATGGGCATGTCCCTGGGACCCATAGCCAATCACAGCCACAGTCTTCCCAGCCAGCAAATCTAAATTTGCATCCGCGTCATAATACATCCGAGCCATATTAGGCAGCTCCTTCCGGCAAGCGTAGAGGTTGACTACAAACTTTAAATTTTACCGCGCCCTTGAATTTTCAGGGTTATTTGATCTAGCCTGATCGAAAGCAGACAAGGTGGTCACGAGGCCGCCTATGTTTTGCTTGCCACGATGATCCCGGAGAAATTTTAATGAATCAGCACCAGCAGTTTAAAATCACTCAGCTTAACGACCAATTTCGCAAAGGCGATCCTAGCTTGGGTTTGTTTTCCATGACCCCAAGGGTTGAAGCCCTGCCGGAGGATCAAAAGCACAAGCTGCTTGAAGACATTCGCAAAGTCGATAACTATATTAACGCTGAACCCCAAATGGCTAGCTCTGGGGAAGAACATAACTTTGGCCTAGTCAGCGAAGATGAAACCGACTATTTCTGGGAGGTTGACTATTACAACAGAGCCTTAAAGGCCAGCTCCCCCAATCCCGCTGATCCAAACTGTACGGTGCGGGTTTTGACAGTGATGCGTGCAGATGAATATTAACAAGCGTTGAAGTTAAAGTTTTTGGAGCAGCCACAAGCCGCTGTAGGTCATCCCTGAGTCATCGGGCTGCACCAATAAGAAGTGAAGCCCCACAGATGCTTGTTTGCGTTGCTCAAAGCTGGCAGCAGCGGCGGCAATGTCTGGGTCCTCAAAGGTGACTAAAATCCAGCGATCGGCTAACCCTGCTTCTAAGACCAGCCCGCTGGGAGCCCCGGCCACAGACTGCACATCGGCAGGGTGTTGAGATTGCAGCCACTGGGCTATCTGCATTGATTGACGCCCCCCATAGATGACTACGCCAGGAATTCGGGTGGATTTAGCCAGTTTTAACTGGCTCGGCAGCAACGGTTTAGGGGTCTTGAGGATGGGAATCGGTCGGGGAATTAATCGCTCCTCTAAGTCGGCAGCAGCCAGAGTCGCAAACTGCCAGGACTCTCCCCAAAGCTTTTCCGGTAAAGGTTGGGGGGGTGGTTTTTCTAGCAACAAAGGATCGTAGGTCGCCCCGGTATAACCTGGCATCTGGGAGTATTCCCCAGCCCGTTCCTGGAGTAACTGTTTCAATGCCCTGGTATGCCGAGTCGCTTCGACTGAAATTCCTAATTTCTGGCAGGCCGCTGTGATTAAGCTCAAGGATTGAGGCCGAAAGACTTGCACCTGATCCGGTAAGGGGTGGGCCACCAACTGCTGCAGTTGAGTCGTCAGCCAGGTGATGTTTGCCTCTGGTTGCGGGCAAAAGGCGCTAAATTCCAGGTTGCGGTTAGGGGTACAGATCAACAGTTCCCACAGGGGAGTGCCCTGTTGATCTTGCAAGGGACGACGGTAAAAATCAACTTGCCAGATAGTCACGGGCGTAGTGCTTCAACGTAAGCTTTAACTTTTAGATCAATGCCGGTAATATCGGTGCCCACGACCACAGTATAAGCTCCCCGGTTGAGGGCAGCGGCGGCGATCGCTGGAGAGCTTATACCACCTTCACAGATCACTGGCACCTGCAGGTGCTTTATCAGTTGGGCAACAAAATCCAAATCAGGCGGCCCATAAGCTTGAGTCTGGGCAGTATATCCATAGAGAGTGGTGCTGACGCAATCAGCTCCGGCTGCCTCAGCGGCGATCGCTGCCTCTAGGGTATCAACATCGGCGACCACGGGTTTTCTGAGCTGGGTGTGAATTTTCTCTATCAGCCTAGGCACGGTTTCGCCCCCCGGTCGAGTTCTGAGGGTAGCATCCACAGCCACTAAATCAGCTCCTGCAGCGGAGATCGCGGCGGCCTGGTGAAATTGTGGGGTGATATAAACCTCAAACCCTGGAGTCAGTTGTTTCCATAGCCCAATTATCGGCACTGAGATCCTGGAGCGGACTGCTTGGCAATGGACAGGGGTATCAATCCGCACCCCCACAGCGCCCCTGCGAACGGCAGCTTCGGCCATCGCAGCAATTACCGCCGGATTGCCAGGGGAGAGTCCGGGGGGGCCTGGCAGGAGACCACTAGCCCGCCCTGGAGGATCTGAAGGATTGGAGAACTCATCCAAGGAGGTTATCTGACTAACGACCGGACTGTAAATACTGCAGAATGCCCTTTGCGATCGCAGTCGCCATCTGACTACGGAAGGCCGGACTGGCAAGCTTGGGGGCGTCCTCGGCCCCGGTGACAAAGCCTGTTTCCACCAGAGTTGCCGGCATAGAGGTTCTGCGAATCACATAAAACCGGGCTGAGCGGACCCCGCGATCGCGCACGTTCAGACTTTGGAGAATACTATTGTGAATCGTCCGTGCCAGGGTAGCTCCCTGGGTAGAGCCAGGGGCATAGTAGGTTTCTAGACCATTGATGTCGGGACGGCTGAGATTAATCGCGTTGGCGTGGATACTCACAAATACATCAGCGTTGGCCCGCTCCGCGATCGCCACTCGGGGCGCTAGATCTAGATCCCGTTCATCTTGCCGGGTTAAAACGGCCTGCACCCCCTGTTGTTGGAGAATTCTGGCAACTTCTACGCCAATGGGCAAAACAACCTGGGTTTCCTGCAAACCGCCCCGGCCCACCGCTCCAGGGTCGGGGCCGCCGTGGCCGGGGTCAATCACAACCACTCTGCGGCCAATCGGTCTGGGGAGATTAGCCTGGGAAACGGGTTGGGTTGGAACAATTGGATTGAGATCCTGGCCAATTGGCTGGCTGACGGAAATGGTTGTATTAGCCCGCTGGAGGGACAGCAGTAGGGACGTACTCGTGGGTTTGCTTACCTTAGCAATCTGGGCTCCGCTACCCGGAGACACCAAAACCTCAACGGTTTGAGCATCTACCTGCCGCAGTCGCAGCCGGGCAACAGGACTTCCTGGCCCTAATTTGGGGGCTTTTAAGTCAGCTGAGAGTTGCGCCGAGCGCAGAATTAAACGGTAATCCTTTCCCTGCCAATCTGTGCTGTAGCTGAGGGGCTGATTGGCTCTAATCAAGAGCTGGTTGCCCCCCAGGGCAATGGACTCAATTGTGGCCAGCCGGTCAGAACGAGCAAGCTGACTCTGCTCCCCAGAAAATAAACTTTTACTTCTATTGGCTCGATTGCTGTCGGCGATGGTCTTCGACCGACCAGAGGTCATCGCCCCTACCCCCCCCTTGGGCAAGACAACAACGCCGCCATACCTACTCACACTTACCAGCCAATCTGGGCTTTTTTTATCTACTTTCAGTGTGATCCGGGCCACTGGAGGAGAAGTCTTGGCCTGTGATACTTCCAGCTCCTTGACCCCGTAGCGATTGACAGCAAAGCCTTTGCCTTCTAGACCTTTAGCGATCGTCGTTCCAGACAGCTCAATCTCAATCTGTTTTTGATCTCGGCTACGGGAAACCTTTGCCTTCGGAGGCGTTCCTCGTGTGTCAATGAAAAATCCATCCGGGGTCACTCGCACATCTTGCAGTTGCGTCTCAGCCTTGACAACCACTAAAGCAGCTGTTTTCTCAGAGCCGCCGCCAGCGTTAGGAAGCGGTCGGGGCAGGGGTTGGGTTGGTGTTGAGACTCGTCCTAGGCGCTGGGGTGTGGGCAACTGAACGGACCACTGGGTGGGGGAAGTGCCTCGCACGCTTACCTGTTGGGGGTCTAGGGTATACCCCGGCGCTAACTCAACCACAATTCGGGTGGTATCCCGCTCAAACTGGGCCACCCGCACAGCCCGAATAACTTGCCCCACACTTTGAGTAATTTTGGGCCGACCCAGAACTGTTCCTGGTAAGTCAATTACCAACCGCGTTGGATCTGAGACTAATTGCGCCCTGGGACGTATGCCTTCATCCGTCTGAAATTCTAGGCGATTTTGAGCTCCATCAAAACGCCAGGACTCTAGCTTAGCGGCCTCCGCAGGAACAGCAAGCAGAAAGCAGCTTAAAAAACCTGGGAATAACCATAGTGGTTTAATCGCCAGTCCTTGCTTACAGTTCTGGGAAGAAAGCTGTTGCCGCATCAAAAAACTCCATGATAAAACCAAAACGACGTTCGGGACGTTTGCCCAGTCGGCAGCCCCCTAAACGTAGCCTCTGCTCCTCAAAATCCTGCGATCAACAGATTGAGAGAGTTGACCCATTAAACATCCAGACAACAATCCCATTAACGCACCGATGAGGGAATTGATGCATGGGCATTCAGATTTTGAGTCATCCTAACTCCGGACGCACGGATAGGAACTTAAGTTTCAATGGATTTCCGGCCAGCTATCTAATTGAACCCTAGGGTTCCTGCACAGACTCAAGTTCCTCTGACTCATGGGTCAAGGTCAAAAGATCAGATCGGTCTGCTTCTTCCAGGAGTTCAGGAGACTCGGCAAGATCTGAATCCGCTGAGCTGTGAAAGGCAACCCGCAAAAAAGGCGGGGCCACAAACGTCGTTACAATCACCATCACAACGATCGCGGCTTCCAAGGGGGCAGATAAAGCCCCGCTGGCAGAGCCAACGCCGGCAAAAACCAGTCCAACTTCACCTCGGGGAATCATCCCCACACCAATCGCCAATCGGTTTAACTCAGGCTGACCAAAGACAGTGAAACCTGTGACAACCTTACCAATAATTGCCACGGTAATCAGAAAGCAGGCAATGACTAGCCCTTCTCGATTACTTTGCACCGCAGGGTTTAAGACGCTCAAATCGGTTCTGGCCCCCACGGTGACAAAAAAGATCGGCACCAACATCTCCGCGATCGGAATCACTTGTTTCTCTAGTTCGTGGCGTTTATCCGTCTCAGCCAAAACCAAGCCGGCGGTAAACGCCCCCAAAATTGCCTCAAGATGAATCGCGGTGGCAATGTAGGAGAGCACAAAGGCAAAGATCAAAGAAGAGAGCAGTAACCCACCCCGGGTTTGCAGGCGATCAACTAAAGATACAAAGTAGGGCCCTAAAAATCGACCTAAGACAACGGAGCCAACTAGAAATACAACCGAGCTAACCACCAGATAAACGATATTGGCGATCTCGACCTCTCCGGTTTTGGCCAGGCTAGCCACCACGGCTAGGACAATAATCCCTAAAACATCATCTAAAACTGCGGCCCCAATGATAATCTGGCCTTCTTTAGAGCTTAATCGTTGCAGTTCGGCCAAAACCTTGGCCGTGATCCCAATACTGGTGGCCGTTAAGGCCGCACCCGCAAAAACTGCTGGTATAACCGGGGTGCCAAACAAATAAATCAATCCCAGGGTGCCACTTAAAAAGGGCACAGCAACCCCGACAACCGCTACAACTGCTGCCTGGGGACCCACCCGGATTAATTCCTGCAGATCAGACTCTAGGCCAATCTCAAATAACAGAATCACCACCCCGAGTTCCGAGAGTACCGAGATCACTTCACTAAAGGTTGAAAAGGAGGTAAGGGCCGACTCCGAACTGGCGCCCGTGGTGGCCTGCAGTAAATTGGTGATCACAGAGGGCGTAACTTCGGCCGCGGCTGCCTCTGGAAACATCAATAAATGCATCACTGAAACACCGACAATCACTCCCCCGGTTAGCTCTCCCAGCACAGGGGGTAGGTTGATCCGGCTACAGATTTCACCGCCAATTTTACTGGCGAGGTAAATCACCACCAAACTCATCAGCACCCCGGCTAAGATCAGGGGACCATCCTCAGCAGCGGTACTCTCGGTTGAAACGTCTGCTAGCAGAGAACTCCAAGCAGGGGGAAGCAAAGCAAAAGGCATAGAACTTAGCCAGGGAAAGGATTCGGCAATGGACACTGAAGCAATCATTTTGTTTAATGTACGATCTTCTTAACCCTTTTTAAATATTCTTCTGACTTAGAACAGTAGCCTCAGCATCCGTCTGGGTGAGAATTGGGGTTTTCAGGTAAATACCCGATGCCGGAGAGAGGGCATTTGTTGGCGCACCTGCTCAAGCCGTGATGGTTGAATCAGGGCGATCGCCACGCCTGGTTGATCCCCCGCATCGGCCAAAATCATTCCCCAGGGGTCGACAATCATTGCGTGGCCGTGGGATTGACGGCGAGAGTTATGACGACCCGTTTGGGCTGGGGCAATCACATAGCTGGTATTTTCAATCGCCCGAGCCTGCAACAACACCTGCCAATGATCTTTGCCGGTGAAGGCAGTAAACGCAGCCGGGACAAACAGAATGTTGGCTCCGGCCTCGGTTAAGCAGCGATACAGTTCTGGAAATCGGACATCGTAGCAGACAGATAAACCAATATTTCCCAATTCCTTAGAGGGGTGGATGGGTGGAATTTGAGTTCCCGCCAGCACCTGGAGAGATTCATGGTAGATATTGCCATCGGGCAAATCAACATCAAACAAATGCACCTTTTCGTAGCGTGCCAGCTCCTGACCACTAGGATCGACCAGCAAAGCGGTGTTGTAAACCTTGCCGTTAGCCGCCGGAACCGGAAACCCACCGCCTAAAATCGTGACCTGATAGCGCTGGGCCATGGTTTTGAGGAATTTCTCACTCTCGGTGGCAATGGTGTTGACTTGGGCCATTTTTGCGGCCTCGTCTCCCAGAAACGGGAAGTTTTCTGGTAGCCCCACCAGCTCTGCCCCTTGACGCACCGCTAGATCAATCAACTCCTCTGCCTGAGCCAGGTTCTTGTTGAGATCCGGCAGGCTAGTCATTTGAACTGCAGCAGCTAGATAAGACTTCATGGAGATCAATTGTGCAGAGAATGAATCAAACAAATTCAGTATAGAAGACTGGCAAGTCTAAAGCGCATAGGGCCGGGATTCACTGCTGGAAATCTCTCAGAGGTGATGCCCCGTTGCGGGTCGCGTAAGCAAAATTAGTCCGGGGCGCTCTAGAGGAGAAAGCCCGTAATGTTTGGTTGCTGCGGAGATAGAAATTTTAGGACTCCGCAGCCGATTTACACCGGACTTAAGTTAACCTGCCACTTTTTGGCGGACTCAGATTGATCGAACCTGTAGAAGATTTCTCACCTTTGCTGAGCCCAAGCTAAGCAAGCACCGAGGGCAGGATCGGCTGGCCCAAAGCACATAGGGAGAAACTGATTAGGCCCTGGAAAATAACTAGCTTCTGAGCTATTTATGAAGAAATGTAACAATTTAGCTTTTCCATTAACAAATGTTGCAAGTTCTTGATCCCGTTGTTAGGGTATGCATGAACAAACAGCTAACGAGTATTTATACCTAGAGGAAGCATCATGAACACCGCCTTACCCCAATACGACGCAGGAATTATCCCCGCTGAAGTCGCCGCTCGCCAAGGCCGGGAAGGGAAGTTTTTCGGCAAGACTGCTAAGTTAGAACTCACGGACATTGCCGGGATTCCTACCACCGCCAGCATCAACACCACCAATGGCTACACGATTGACCAAGAAGGTCTGGCAAACAACTACGCGATCGAGCCAGAAATGTACATTAATGAACCAGGAGATTTGAAGGCGGAGGAACAAGCCCTAGCCCTTAGACTTGCCTTCGAGCGTCAGGAACTCCTGCAGGATCAAGCCGGACGATTAACCCTGACCGAGGACACTCGCCGCAAAGGCCCTGGCCGGATCTAGAACCTTAAGCTGAATCTGCAAATTCAGAGTGGATTGCTGGGGTGACGCTAAAGTTGCCCCAGCATCTTTCAGTACCCGAAGCATTCCTGGAGGTCAATTAGAAATTCCAAGGGGAGTACAAGCTTTAACCATGCCGTCGCTGGTGCCATTGCCAGGCATGTTCTAGAATCGCTTCTAGTTGAAAATATTTCGGCTTCCAGCCTAAAGCCTCCTGGGCTTTTTTAGCACTGCCCACCAGAACGGCTGGATCTCCGGGGCGGCGATCGGTCTCAACCACGGGAATTGAATGTCCAGTAATATTTCTGGCGGCCTGGATCACCTCCCGCACCGAGAAGCCGCTGCCATTGCCCAAATTAAATACAGCGGTTTCGCCCCCGTTGAGCAAATATTCTAGCCCTTGAACATGGGCCTGGGCCAAATCTGTGACATGGATGTAATCCCGGATGCAGGTGCCATCGGGAGTATCATAATCGGTCCCGAAAATTGAGATTTGATCTCGCTGGCCCAGGGCGGTGAGCAACACCAAGGGGATCAAATGGGTCTCAGGGTTATGATCTTCCCCTAACTGCCCCTGGGGATCGGCTCCAGCGGCATTGAAGTAGCGAAATCTCACGGAGCGCAACCCGTAGGCCAGATCAAAGTCGGAGAGAATCCGCTCCACCATTAACTTGGTGGCCCCGTAGGGGTTGATCGGGTTTTGGGGATGTTCCTCTGGGATTGGAATTTGCTGGGGATGGCCGTAGGTGGCACAGGTGGAGGAGAAGACCATTGAGTTTACCCCCGCCGCCACCATGGCTTCTAGCAACGTCAGGGTTCCTACAACATTGTTGCGATAATACTTGGCTGGATCGGTGACTGACTCGCCCACATAAGCGTAGGCGGCAAAATGGATCACCGCCTGAATCGAGTGCTGAGCAAAAATTTGATCCAGCAACGGGCGATCGCTGATATCCCCCTGAATCAGCTCCACTTGCAAGGAGTCTGCCACGTCCCGGTGACCGTAGACCAGGTTATCTAACACCAGGACCTTATAGCCTGCTTGCTTGAGGGCCAAAACCGTGTGGGAGCCAATATACCCAGCGCCCCCCGTGACCAAAACTGTGCCGTTGTTCATCCCACCACCAGCTCAGATTGCGCTTTTGCGACCCACTCTATCACCTGGTAGCCTAAGCGACTATCTTCAAGGCGATCAACTTCCCGAATGCCTGTGGGACTGGTGACATTCACCTCGGTCAGGTAGCCACCAATCACATCAATGCCCACAAAGATTAGACCATCCCGTTGGAGAGTGGGGGCTAGTTGGTGACAGATTTGCCGTTCTCGCTCTGTGATTTCGCAGCGGGCAACTCTCCCCCCCACGGCCATGTTGCCCCGGAATTCGCTACCGGTGGGAATCCGGTTCACCGTCCCAATCGGTTCTCCATCCAGAAGAATAATCCGCTTAT
>JBGTDP010000178.1:0-7472 GCA_041748255.1 Thermosynechococcaceae cyanobacterium
GAACACGCAAGCCCCTGAGGATGCTAGCAATGACAACCTTGTTACTGGTTGTCGTTAAGCTATTTTTGTTCGATCTAACTGGCCTTCAGGCAATCTGGCGGATTTTGTTGTTTATTGGCTTTGGGGGCGTTTTCCTGGTTCTAAGCTACTTTTTGCGAGATTTATGGCAACCAGAGTCTGACTCACCTGATCCCCCACCAGGGTCTAGCTAAGGAATGATCAACCGGATGCTTGGGGTAGACTTCCAACAACCAGTTTGATCAGGATCTTGCGGTTAGCGCTAGCTGAGTGGGATCTCCTGAGTCTAATGGTTTTTGAACGATAAAAGCTTGCAGAATTTTTAGCTCTAGCAGCAGGGAATCCGGCAGAATTGGTTCTTGATCTAAGCCTGTGAGCACGAAATTAAGGATTGCGGCAATTTCATCCCTTTGCTCAATCAGGTCGCTGACTGGAAACCCAGGGAGCAAGTCAACCGCTCCTTGGCTTTGAGCCCAGCGGCATTCTACCGGGGAGATCTGGCTACGGGAGCTACTGGTGAGGATAATCTTGATCTGGGGATAGTGCTGACGACACCAACGGCAAAAGTCGTAAGGGTTTGGCCGCTGAGCTTCTAGATCAACCAGGAGTAAATCGGGTTGTTGGGATAGATTAAATTGTTCAAGCTGTTGCGGCTTGATATTGGCTGGCTCCCAGATCACCCTTAACCCTTGGGAAATCAGCAGCGCGTGCCAAATATTCCCCTGGATTTTTGAGGATGGAGAAATGACAACGGTTTGAGGCTGAGCAGTAGGGGTTTCTGCCGCAGAGAGGGGATTGTGAAACTCAAATTGGGTTTTGCCCACCCGCAAGCGATCGCCATTCTTAAGTAAAACTGGCACACGCACCGGCTGATCGTTCACAAAAGAGCCGTTCTGGCTGGCCAAATCAACCAGGTAATATCCTATTTCTGTAAAGCGCAGGATCGCGTGTTTGCGGGAAACCCACTCGTCTGATAAAGCGATTGAATTTTCACGGCTGCGTCCCAGGGTCCAAAAATCATTGCCTAAAAGTGGCAAAGTGTGGTTTGCCGGTTTTGCTGACATGACTAAACAGGGATAGGATCTGGGCAAATTGGAAGAAATCATGGCCATTCAAATAACACCGGTTCCAGAAGCATTTCTGAAGATCAGCTATAAACACTGGCCTAAGTTCCAAGGTTTATTGCTAAATCTATTTTGCCCTTGGGGCTGTATTTTCTGTCACCTCATGCGCTTGCGGGACAATAAGCACTGTTGTAGAAGCCCTGTCAACGAGGAATTCTGTCTTTTTGGATTGGCATCCAATTCAATGGCCTAAGAACTGAATCAACTGTTCTAGCTTCTTCCAGGCTGTTCCACTTTGGAGAATTTCTTTGGCTCGGGTAATCCCTTCCTGGTAAGTTTCGACGCTATCCCCGACCCAGAGGGCCAGAGCCGCATTTAGGGCGACGACATCTTGCTGAGCAGCGGTGCCTTGGCCCTGGAGGAGCGATCGCAAAATCTCAGTATTTTCCTGCAAATCGCCGCCTTTAAGGGCTTGGGTTGGCGCCGGGGTCAAGCCCAAAGCTTGCGGGTTTAGCACCTCAAGCTGCACCTGTTGATGGGTCAAAATTGCCAGATCCGTCTCCTGGGCCAGTCCGGCTTCATCCAGTTTTTCTCGCCCATGCAGAACAATCGCTCGCTGGGTGCCCAGGTGGTTTAGGGCCTCAGCCAGGGTCTGGAGCATGGCGGGCTCACAAACCCCAATCACCTGTCCAGTCGGACGCAGGGGATTTACCAGCGGTCCTAGCAAGTTAAACACCGTCCGGACCTTCAAGGTTTTTCTTAACCCAGCCACTGCTTTCATGGCTGGATGCCACCCTGGGGCAAACAAAAAGGTAATTCCCACTTCCGACAGGGCGGCTCGGATCTTCTCCGGGGGAGCTTGCAGATTCACGCCTAAGGCTTCTAAAACATCCGCTGAGCCGACCCGGCTCGAAGCTGAGCGGTTCCCGTGTTTGGCAACTTTCAATCCGGCGGCGGCGGCCACAAAGGCCACGGCGGTAGAGATATTAAAGGTGGCAGCACCATCGCCCCCGGTGCCACAGGTGTCGATCAACGGTTGAGGTAACGCTGTAAACCTTTCACTTAAAGATTGTTGGGACTGGGCTAAGAGCACTTGGGCCATGCCAGTTAATTCCGCTGCGGAGATGCCCTTAGCCTGAAGCGCGACCAGAATTGCCCCAGATAGCGCCGGTGGAATTTCTTCGGTTAGCCATCCCTGCATTAACTCCGCTGCCTGCTCGCGGGATAGGGATTGTCGGTCCAGCAACTGCTGCAGAATAGTCGGCCAGTTGGGGGGTGCTTGAACCTCTGGCGCGTTAGGAATAGGAAGGGTCATTATTTAATCAATGCACTTTCTTTTAGTTCTAGAAGGTCGTGGCTAGGCGAGTCAAGCCTTGCCCTGTGACGCGACAGGTTCGCCAATCATCCAGCAAGGTTGCCCCCATCCCTTGATAAAACGCGATCGCCGGGGCATTCCAGTCCAAGACACTCCACTCCAGGCGGCCACAGCCACGGGCGACGGCCAACTGAGCAACGTGGGCTAAAAGCGCTTTGCCAATCCCCTTACCCCGGTACTCAGCCAGGACGAATAAATCTTCTAAATAAAGCCCCGGCTGAGTCAAAAAGGTGGAATAACTGGGAAAGAACAGGGCAAACCCCACAGCTTGACCAGTGATCTCCGCCAGAATTGCCTCTGCGTAGGGTCTATCTCCAAATAAACCAGTTGCCAGGGCTTCCGGAGTCCCGGTGACAGCATTGGCAAGGTGTTCATACTCTGCCAATGCTTGCACCAGGGAGAACAGGATAGAAATATCTTCAAGTGCGGCTGGACGAATCCTGATGCTCATGGGTCTGTGGCGACGGTGGGGTTGGCAGCGTCTTGATCAGGGGAGAATTTTTGGGTAAGCCAACCAGTCAGAATGTGCGATAGCAACCCTAAAGGTCCGGCAAATAAACTTAGTACGAGGGAGTGAACGGTCCAAACGCCTTTGTGCTGTCCTTGCCAGTAAATCCAGCGGCCCACAAACAAATCCATCACTAAAAAGTGGACCCAGCCCGTGGCTGCAGCTCGCGGTTGGCTAAAGAACCCAGCAATATCCGCCAGTTTGGGATTAGAGAGCGCTTCGGCCGTTTCCGGGGTAATTGTCCCCACAATTAGATACAGATATAACCCGCCCAGAAGAATATAGGGAATCAAGGACCCCATGATCCGCCGGGTGAGGCCCCAGTTAGGAAGCAGGATCATTAAGGCCCAGAACGGTAGAACAAACAGGTTGGCGCCATTAAACAGTTGAGCAATGATCATCATGGGTTGGGATTGATGCCAGTCATCGTTGGGAAAAATCTAAGGGGCCTGGATAGAAATCAGCGAATCTGCTGGCAAATGCTCTGAGAACTTTCCCTCCTGGGCCAGGACGGCAATCATCTGCAGGGACCAGTCCGGCTCGATCTGGAGATCAGCCCAGGGAACAGCAATTTCTAAGCATTGATCCAACCCCATCCTTGTCTGAGTTGAGCGGGAATGCCATTGGTCATGCTCACCTGCTTCCTCCAGCCAGAGATGATTATGCAGGAAGTTAATCCCCAAATGATGACGGTAGCGGTAGTTCAAGGGAGGCTGATCCGGCAGTTCACTCAGGGGAATTGGGCTGTTGTGCATGATGTGCTCAGGGTAAAACCAAAGTAAATGCAGCTCTGGGGGAGAGTCGATTCCCGGTCGCACACTGGCCTGGAAGTCAAGGCGCAAAAAGAAGTTTAAGTGATTGACCCCATACCACAGTCGCTGAATTGGACCGCTGCGATGCATCGTGCCCCGGGCTCCGCCTACGGCGATCCGACCGGCGTCGTTCCAGTCCTGCTCATCCCCCCGGCCATCAACGCAGGGATGAATAAAACTGCGGGGGCGATGCTTGCCCTTGTCTTCGTGAACTTCTAGGGGCTGGTAAAGATTATCTGGGATTGTCTCCTCCAGGGCTTTATAGAGGGCGATCAAATGCTCTCGAAACAGTTGATCAAACATGGCATCCTGATTAGAAGAATGGCCTTCGCCAAACCACCAGAACCAGTCAGAGCCTTCGGCGGCAAACAACGCTTCCCAGGCTTCTGGATTGCTGGTTTCGGTGGCTTCCGGGTGATTGGCCAGGGTCTGCCGCGCGGCTGTGAGCAGATCCCAGGCCCGGTTTTTGACCGGGTCGCCAATCCAGGTGGTAAAACTGCCATCAACCCAAGAACCGCTGTGGAGGGTGTCAGCGGGGAGGGTTTGGGTGGGGGGGAATTGCTCAAGATATTCAGAAACAGTCACCAGTTTGAGGTTGGGGTGATCACTCAGTTGCTCATAAAGGTTGGTGAGAAAGGGAATCCCATCTTGGTGGTAAAATTCCCAGCAATTTTCGCCGTCTAGGGCAATATTAACCAGCCAGGGTTGCTCTAAGACATTGCTGCCACTGGCTTGACGGCTTTTAAGCGAATGAGCGATCGCTTCTAAATGGCCAACTAATTCTCCCACAGCCTGTTGGGGCTCCATGGCCCCGTAGGTAAACCCAATTAAATCCGAAAGCCGGTGATCCCGAAAGACCATGGCCAGGTCCCCCTGGGAGGTTTCCACGCGGTAGGGCTGATATAAAATTTCTGGCTCGTAGAGATTCCCCGAATGATCGCGGTGAAAGAAGTGTTGCAGGGTCCATCCCAACACCGCTTCGTCGGAGCAGAGCCACTGGAACCCCTGCTCGGCAACGTAGGGCAGCATTGAGGGACTGACAGACTGCTCCGAGGGCCAGAGTCCCCTGGGGGGTTGACCAAAGCGATCGCAATAGATATCCCAGGCCCGTTGCAGATGCCGAGGGATGTCTTCTGCCCAGGAAAATTTCTGTTGGGGCAGGGCCATCTCAGGGACTGCCACCCGGCCAGCATCAGTATCCGCCAGCAGGGGTAAAATCGGGTGGGTGTAGGGGGTGGTTGTCACCTCCAGTTGCCCACTTTCCTGCATCTGTCGGTGTTGGGGAATGATCCGCCCAAGAATTTCCCGCTGCTTAGAAAAAATTCGCTGGCGATCGCCGAGGGTAAAATCTTTGCCCTTCTCTAGCCACTGGGCAATCTCTGGCTCCTCCCAAAACAGGGGGTCAAACCAAGCCAGGTTATGCCAAGCCAGCAGATCGCTATAATCCCGTAGTTCCCAGTTATCTAAACACCAGTCAGCGCCTTTATCTTGATGCAGGTTATAAAGCTCAGCGTAGCGAGGATGGGGGTCAATCAGGGTATGGTGATTGCCATCAAAAAAATGCTCTAAAATAAACCGCTGCTGCTGCTGATCTAGCTGTTCGGTTGGGGTTAGGGCTACAGCTAGATAGGGATCTATGGCTTTACCAGCGACATAATCTTCAATCTGCAGGATTAAAGAGGGAACCAAATTCACAGTCTGATGCAGCTTGGGATAGCGGGCCAGCAGCAAAATTAGATCCAGATAATCTTTGGTTCCATGGAGTCTGACCCAGGGCAGTCGATACCGTTGGGTGACGCGGCTTTTGTATAACGGCTGATGTTGATGCCAGATAAACGAGATATATAGGGGGTGAGCCATAGCAGTCTATAGAACCAAAGCAAATAGAATCCGCATTGATCCTAACCCAGCCCCATGCCAAAAATGCCTGCGGGAAAGCTGAGGTATTTCAAAGTTTGCTGAAGTGTGATTTCCTTACCAATCGTTAACCAGGGAACAGGCAAGATATTCAGTGGTCCCTTGCATGGTGCTGGATCGAGTCAACTTCTGGGCGCTTAGCCGCAGGTGATGCTGAAGTTTCTGGACAGAACCAGCGATCACAAAGATTAATGCTAAGAAAGAGACGAGTTCCATCCTGGGATCTCCTGATGAATAGACTTGATTTAAACTCGACCTGGTTGAGCTAATTAAAGTCGTAATGACTATGATTTAATTGTATCTACTTTCGCTTAGCTGATCGTGTCTGACCCCCCTCAACCCCGTTTTGACCCCTCCGCCACCCCCCTGGCGGCCCGGATGCGGCCCCGGACCTTGGATGAATTTGTTGGTCAGGATGCAATTGTGGGGCCGGGGCGACTTCTACGGCGGGCGATCCAGGCTGATCAATTAGCTTCGGTGATTTTCTCTGGCCCTCCGGGCACCGGCAAAACTACCCTGGCTGAGATTATTGCCAATACCACCCAGGCCCACTTTCTGGCGATTAATGCGGTCTTGGCTGGGGTAAAAGAGATTCGAGCGGCGATCGCCACAGCTCAGGAGCGGCGTAGTAAACAGGGCCAGCGGACAATTTTGTTTGTCGATGAAGTGCATCGCTTTAACAAGTCCCAGCAGGATGCCCTGTTGCCCTGGGTAGAGAATGGCATCGTGATTCTGATCGGGGCCACAACCGAAAACCCTTACTTTGAGGTCAACAAAGCCCTGGTCAGCCGCTCCCGGGTGTTTCAGCTTCAGCCCTTGACTGAAGCTGATTTGCGGCAAATTGTCCAGCAGACTTTGACGGATAGTGACCGGGGGTATGGCAACTATTCAATTCACCTGAAGGCCGAGGCCGTGAGCCATCTGGTGAATGTGGCCAATGGCGATGCCAGAGCCTTGCTAAATGCTCTAGAACTGGCAGTTGAAACCACCCCACCAGACCTCGCTGGACAGATTCAGATTTCCCTGGCCGTGGCCGAGGAATCGATTCAGCAGCGGGCGATTCTCTACGACAAGGAAGGGGATGCCCACTTTGACACCATCAGCGCCTTTATTAAAAGCCTGCGGGGTAGTGACCCAGATGCCGCTTTATACTGGCTGGCGCGGATGGTCTATGCCGGGGAAGACCCCCGATTTATCTTGCGGCGGATGTTGATTTTAGCCAGTGAAGATGTGGGCTTAGCAGATCCGGAGGCGGTTGTCAGGGTGAATGCCTGTGCAGTGGCCTTTGACCGGGTGGGACTGCCGGAAGGCCGCTATCCCCTGGCTCAAGCTGCCCTTTACCTGGCCACAGCACCAAAATCCAACAGCGTCATGGGCTTTTTTGATGCCCTGGCAGCGGTGGCTCAGGCCCGAGAAGCAGCCGTGCCCACCCCCCTCAAGGATGGCAATCGAGACAAAAAAGAATTTGGTCACGGCGCTGGGTATCTTTACCCCCACGCCTATCGGGACCACTGGGTGGCCCAACAGTACCTGCCGGAAAACTTGCAGGGACAGGTGTTTTATCAGCCCTCAACCCAGGGTTACGAAGCAACATTGAGAACTCAAATCGAGCGGCGGCGGGAAGCGCAACTGGCCACAGCGGCAGAGGGGGTTAGTACGACGCCGGAAGGATTAACCTCTGGCCCGCCAGCCCTGGCTCCGGAGCGGTGGTTACAGCGCACCCTCTCCCAGGGAGGTGAGCAACTGGCCTGGGTTCGCGATCGCCTGTTTGACTGGGC
>JBGTDP010000179.1:0-8596 GCA_041748255.1 Thermosynechococcaceae cyanobacterium
TCAGTTCATCAACGTCCTGCAGGGACGCATGAGTATTGTCGGTCCTCGACCCCATGCTGTGGCCCATAACGAGCAATACCGCAGACTCATTAGTGGCTACATGCTGCGTCATAAGGTAAAGCCGGGGATTACGGGCTTGGCACAAGTCAATGGCTTCCGGGGAGAAACTGACACCCTAGATAAGATGAAGATGCGGGTTGATTATGACTTGCAATATTTAAGGAACTGGTCCCTGGGACTTGATTTGCAAATTATCTTTAAAACTGCTTTTGTCTTCTTTCAAAGCCATAATGCTTATTAGGTTTGTGAGCACCTTGCCTCTGCTGATATAGGCTTGTAGACCCTTAATATTCTTGGTAATCAGAAGATTTAGTCTATCTGATTAGTGTTTTTTGAGCGTGAGTGCCTGGTTATTCCCGGATTTTTCACCTTTTGAACTTATGCTCTATTGAGTAATCTACGCTGTTCAAATTTGGGATGAGATCCTGGAGATAATTACCATGAAATTAAAGTTTGTTAGTCTAACCCTGGTACTTGGTTTGGCAACTATCCTTGGAGCCTGCCAATCCCCGTCTGAAGAGACTTCCCCTGCAGGAACAATTGAGCCCGAAGCAGGGGGCATCCAAGAAGAGCCAATGGCTCCAGGTGAAATGGAATCTCCGCCAGCCCCGGCTGAAGAACCTGCTACCAACTAGCGCTTGACCCGGCCTGAGTGAAAGCTTAAGCAGTCGTTTTGTCCTAGTCTGATCAAGAGTTCTTGAGGCTGGTACTGGTTCCCTCTAAATTAAAGGGGGAACCAGTTTTTTGTTTGCAACCAAAATCCTGGACGTTCCTGGAGCTATATATCATTTGGTAGCAGGTTGATAACCTTAAAGGACGTTAAAGCCGTTGATTAATTCCCAGGCTCCTGGCTGTATTCTCCAGCTTCAGCAACGAGCAGCGTCTTTGTTGATTTACCAGGATGTTTTAGCGGCTGCGCCGGGGTCGACCTATCTAGATCTGCTACAGGCTCTTTCTGAAGCGGCTCTATTATCGAGCAGTGACTCATGCCAGCCTCTACTTTCCATTGCCCAGCGTCTGCATTGTCTGCAAGCCTATGGGCAATGGTTTCGAGCCCTGGTGGAAGTTGGCCAGAGTTGGCAGAACCACCTTATCACTCAAATTCTCAAGGCAGAGAATCCGTTTACCCGCCAAGTCCAACAGGCTGAGTTGGAAGATTTGCCCTCAGCCCTGATAGCCGCAGCTCGGCACGATTTGCAAATCCTGCAAACGCTCTGGCAGTGGGATAGTCAATCGATCAGTCAATGGGTTCAAGCGCTTGCCGGTGAGGATGCTCAAGTCCTGGTCTGGGCAGCTGATCGACGCAGGAGTACTGAGAAATTTCCCCTGCAAAATTTTTCAGACTGGGCAGATGCTCTAGAAGATCTTACCCATCATTATCGGCAATTTGGGACTGGATTATTTGCAGACTATCAAGCTTTACGCTGGCACTCAGGTCAGCTGCAGGGAATTGCTTGCCCTGACTTGGTGGACCTATCAGACCTGATTGGTTATCAGACCCAGCGGGACTTGTTGATTAAAAATACTGAGTTTTTGCTGGCGGGTTATCCGGCGCTGCATACCCTGCTTTATGGGAGCCGAGGATCAGGAAAGTCTTCTATGGTGAAGGCGTTATTACCAGAATATGGCCAGCAAGGTCTGCGACTGATTGAAGTTGCCAAGTCAGATCTGGCAGCCCTTGCTGAGATTATTGATCCCCTGCGCGATCGCGCTCAGAAATTTATTATTTTTGTCGATGATCTCTCCTTTGAAGAAGACGATGATGCCTATAAAGCCCTCAAGGCAGTCTTAGAAGGGAGCTTGAGTGCACAGCCGCAAAATGTCGTCGTTTATGCCACCTCTAATCGCCGTCACCTGATTCGGGAGTTTTTGGCCGATCGTCCTGCTCCAAAAGACGATGAAGTCCATGGTTGGGACACTGTGCAGGAGAAGCTCTCCTTTAGCGATCGCTTTGGGTTGACCTTAACCTTTGAACCAGCTAATCAAGTGACTTACCTGGATATTGTTCGCCATTTGGCAGCCCAAGCTGGGATTTCCTTAGCTCAGGAAGATTTAGAGTACCGGGCGCTGCAATGGGCCACCCGCCACAATGGTCGCTCGGGACGGACCGCGCGGCAGTTTGTTGATTTCCTGCGGGCAGACCTGGCGGTGTCTAAAACCCAAATGCCGAGTCAGAACCTGAACTTGGATCAGCAGGACTGAGAATGACTTTTAACTACCAACGTACGGTCCGATTTCAAGATACCGATGCTGCGGGGGTAGTTTACTTTGCCAATGTTCTGGCGATTTGCCATGAAGCCTATGAAGAATCCCTCGCGGCGGCTGGCATCAGCTGTAAAGCTTTTTTTAGTAGTACTGCTGCTGTTGCCCTGCCAATTGTGCATGCCCAGGTTGATTTTTTCCGGCCGATGGTCTGTGGCGATCGCTTAAATATCCAGCTAATCCCGCAGTCTCTAGCAGCGCAGGAATTTGAACTCACCTATAAAGTTTTTCTCGCCAATACTGAGAGACTTTGTAGCCAAGCAATTACCCGTCATGTTTGTATTCAGACCCAAACCAGAACTAGACAAGATTTACCAGCAGAGATTATTCAGTGGTTCCATCAGGGGGATGATTCTGCTGATATTGCCGCCATTCCATAGCAGTTTGGCAAACTTGTTTGCGGTTGAGTTTGCCCTGGGAATTACGAGGCAGACTGGGAACTTGAATCCAATATTTAGGGAGCTTGAACTTACTCAGTTGATTCTCCAGGTAACCCTGTAACGACCCGAGAGAGAATTCTTCAGGACTGGGAATATAGATGGCGGTTACCACTTGACCCCAGTCAGGATCTGGCAGACCCACCACACAGATATCCGTGACCAGATTTGTTGCTAAAATTGCTGCCTCAACTTCAGTCGGGAAAACATTCTCGCCACCAGTGATAATTTTTTGGCTGCGGCGATCCACCACATGCAAGTGACCCTGAAGATCTAGAAACCCCAAGTCATCTGTCTCCAGCCATTCATGCTCACATAAGGGGTGAGGATAGTAGCCCAGGGCTAGGGAATCAGCTTGAATCCATATCGTACCGGTTTGGTTTGGGGCTAGGATGGCTCCGGTGTCAGTGCGAATTGCGATCGCTGCGTGGGGGAGGGCTGGACCGGAACTTCTCTGTCCCTGAAAGAAATCCTGTGATTTCAAGGTGGCAATTTGAGAGGCTGACTCTGTCATCCCATAGGTCGGGGCCAAAGCAATTTGTGCTAATTGCGCCTGATGGAGTAGCTCTGGCCAAGCCGGGGCCCCCCCCAAAAGCACGGTTTGAAACTGAGCCAACCAAGCGGTGGTTTTTGGATCTGCTAGCAGCCGCTGCAACTGAGTCGGCACTATAGAAATAAAGAAGTTGGTGGGATCAAGATCATCCCATGTCGCTGCTGCGACAGTTTGCCAAGGGGCAATAATCAGCTTGCCCCCGGAGGTAAAAGACCGCAGGAACTGCATCAAGCCGCTGACATGGTAGAGGGGCAGCAGACAAAATGAGTTGACCTGCTGCAACTCAAAATGTTGTTTAAACCCTTGGACTGAAGCCATCAAGGTTTCCCAGGTATGGATGGCAAACCGAATCTTTCCCGATGATCCCCCGGTGGGAATCATAATCCAGCCCTTAGTTTCGCTGGCACCCCGGAGTTGAGGATTGACGAAGGGATTTTGCTTTGCTCTAATGCCCTTCTTGTGAATTCCATCGATTGGTGGGGTGGAGCATACCTTCCCATCCGCTAAAAAATCTTTGCCCCAAACCAGATCCGGCTGCACCAATTCGATTACCTGCTGCCACTCCGCTTTAGCCCAATCTAGATTCCCTAGAAACACTGGGCAACCTGTAATCAAGGCGGCGGTCAAACCAGCTAGAAAAAAAACTGGCTCCGGATGGATTAGCAAAACCTTGGGCAGGGTTTGATCCTCGGTCCAGGCAGTTAATTCCTGGATCAACTTCTCAGTCAGATCTGTAAACTTTCTGCTCTCAGGGGCTGTCAGCCACTCATCTCCAGCACGCTGGTGCACATAGGTTAGAGGCTGCATAGATCTTCGTCAGCATCAGTATTGAGATCATCTTTAAACCAGTGGTGCGTTCCAAAGCCGATCGCATACCCTGGGGATGAAAGCTCAGCCGCAAGCTTTAAAGCTGCCTGCCGACCAATCGCAGTTTCAAACACCGAAGAAAACACCGCCTGCACAGATGGCTGCTGGCAAAACTTTCGGAGTTGGCGCAAAGACCCGGCGATCGCGGGTTTGATCACAAAAATCCCCTGCCACCCCTGGTCATAGCAAGCTTGTAATTGAGGCAGCGTTGCCACTGATTCATCCAAGGCGATCGGTGTTTTGTACTTGCGGCTTAATTTCACCATGGCATCTAATTGATCCTCCGGCAGCGGTTGCTCTAGAAACTCAATCCCTTTTGAATCAAAAATTCGCAGCCACTGTTCTGTTTCTTCGTAACTCAATCCCCCATTGGCATCGATCCTGAGCTTTGCTGCTGGCGGTAGGTCCTGGATCAGGCGCTGAAAGTTAGCAATCTCTGTTGGCATCGGGGCAACCCCAATTTTCCATTTGAAGCTGCGATAACCCTGCTTCCATAGGGCTTGCCAGGCGGAGAGGGCAGCTTCTCCGGTGGGTAGCAAGCCACACAAAGGCAGTTGAGGGAGATGATCTACTGCTTCATTAAGGCAATCCAAACTTGAAGCTTTGTACTTAAGCGCTTCCCATGCGGACTCCAGGCCAAACTGACAGGCCGGTAACTCAGCCGGAACTGAGAAAATTTGCTCAGCAGTGATTTCCGGGGCCAGTTGATTACAGAAATCCAGGACCTGAGCGAAACTTTCTGTTCCAAACCATTCCAGGGGGGCAATTTCCCCCAGTCCAACCTGTCCGTGGCAAGTTAATCGGAGAATGATCCCTCTACGGAAACGCCATACCCCATGCTTGGTGATTAGGGGCTGCTTGAATTGCCGGGTGTAAGGGCGAAATTCTACCGGGTACATCATCTTGCAGTTTTGCGAATGCAGCGTCTTGGTGTGCTGCGGAGAGGCTGTTTTGGCTGTCTCCGTTCCTGGCAGCTCGACTATTGTTTCCTTGCTGTAGATGTTTTCTGTCAGAATCCAATTTATGTTTCCTGAGCGGCCAACACCTTGCGGTAAATGATCTTGTCATCGCCCGCCTTGTAGTAGTCGCGGATGCGCGCTTCTTCGTCATAGCCGCACTTGCGGTAGAGCGATCGCGTTTGCTCTAAGCTTGCTCCAGTTTCCACCAGCAATAAACGTTCACCACGCGCGGCTAACGTTTGCTCGACATGGCCTAGGAGTGCAGTGCCGCGTCCTTGCCCTTGGTGGTCGGGGTGAACAGCGATAAAGAGCAAATTCCACGTTCCTTCAGTCATTTGTTCCGGCGCGCAGTAAGCGACCCCGACCGGTCCGCCGTCGTCGTCGGTCAGCCAAAAGTCCTCATTGTCGCTGTTGTCGAAATGGGCGGCCAACATCGTGCCAACTTCTTCCAGTTCGTCTGGCCCGAACAATCCGATTGCATTGGCTATGGCGAGTAACGCGGTAGCATCAGCGGGTGTAGTTGGTCGAATCATTTTTGCTAGTTTAACAAACGCAGCCAAGTCGCGCGCCGTAGCACAGCATTACCTTAGGTGCCGGCCAGGATAAATCCTAGCCCTAGAAATACTCCGCTCCAAAAATGCAATCCAACGGCAAGAAATTTGCAATTTCTGACTGTTTCTGGCTGGTCGTGATGGGTGTTGACATGGCGAATCATTTTCAGCGCCAAGGGAAAACTGAGGAAGACGAGCAATCCCCAAAGCGGGAGGAGTTGCAAGATCAAAAATAGACCTGTCAGCCCAAAGACTGCGCCACCCAGCCACGTCAGGAGCTGAGCAGATTTAGCGGTTCCCAAGCGGACCACTGGAGATCGCTTTCCAGCAGCTAAATCGTCCTTGACTTGATGAAAGTGAGAGCAAAACAAGATCAAACTGGTGGTAATGCCCAGGATGATCCCCGCTGCCAGGCTGCTCAGGGACCAGGTTTGAGTTTGGCTGTAGTAAGCAGCAGCAACGGCTAGGGGACCAAAGCAAAGGAAACAGATAATCTCGCCCAAACCTTGGTAGCCAAGGCGAAAGGGGGGGCCTTGGTAGGTGTAGCCCAGGAAACAACACACTAGTACCAAACCAACCACGGTTGGATCTTGCTGCCACCAGGCGATCGCAAGAATTCCCAGGATTCCCACTCCTAAAAACAAGTTGCTGATCCAGAAAATTAGCGATTTATTGCCGGTCAGGTTGACCAGGGAAGTCGGTTCATTTTGATCAATCCCGGTCTCAGCATCAAAGACATCGTTGCTAAAATTCATCCAGGCCAGGATTAAAATAGCAGCCCCTATAAATGTCCCGACGATCCCTGGGTGAATCGTTCCTGTATCTGCAAAGGCGATCGCCGTCCCAATCCAAATGGGCATGATTGCCACACTATACATGGGGGGCATGAGGGCAGCTAACCAGAGTTGGCGACTAGCAGGCTGAATTGACTTTGTGGTCATCAGAACCAATAGGCATTAGCAATAGCTATATTATTTTACGATCCCTCGGTTCCTCCAGGGGCTAACGGGTGCAAGGCAACAATTCTCGTAACATCAGTCAGAGAATTACTTTGGTTTAAGATTTGAATTATCCAAGCCCTCATCAGGTTTAAGGATTTTTGGTATTTCTGCTAGGACTCGCTGGGCTACTTGTTCTGCGCTATCTTCAGCCGTGACAGATACCCGTAGATCTGCCTGAGCGTAGAGGCTTTGGCGTTGATCAAGTAATGTTTGCAACTGGGCAAAGGGATCAGGTGCTGCCAATAAAGGCCGACTGCTATCGAGCTTTAAGCGACTATAAAGCACTTCCACCGGAACATCCAGCCAGATTACTAAACCATGGTGAAGGTAGCTCCAGTTGATTGATTTGAGCACTACCCCTCCGCCTGTGGCGATCGCCAGTTGTTTATAAGCAGACAACTCTGCCAGGACTTGGGTTTCAAGTTGCCGAAACTGGGTTTCTCCGGCGGTGGTGAAAATTTCACGCACCGATTGGTTGGCTAATTGTTCAATTAAGCTGTCTGTATCAAAAAACTGATATCCCAACTCCGCTGCTAGGTGGCGAGCGACGGTAGTTTTCCCGGCTCCCATCATCCCGACAAAGAAGAGACTGACGCTTTTTAAGTTCATGCAACTCCGGTCAAGACTATCGCTATTTTACTAGCGCCAATCGTCTTGATCTTGGTCATCTTCAAATCCCCAGTCTTCCTCTGCATCTGATTTGGTTGTCTGATATCCCGGATTCACCACCCGGTAGTCGGCATCTACTGGTTGTTGAGGTTGTCTGACCTCTGATTCTTGGGGATCACGGTAACTATAGGAATAGGTAGACCCGGATTGAGTCCCAGTTCGAGCTTGGGTTTGGGCTTCGTAACTTCTGCCGGAGGTGCCGTAGGCATCTTGATCCGACTCAAAATCTTCAAAATCAAACTCGTCCTCTACAGACTCAGAGCGATTTCTCTTGGGCGGATCAGATTGAAACCCTTGATCTCCAGTGCTGGAACGAGCCCGTCGATTGGTGAGAAAGTTAGAAAGCTTTAACAGGGCCCCAATGAATATGCCGGTGATCAATCCAGCAGCGATCGCTGCCAAGATTAATATTGCTAGGGGCAGGGCTGGCGATCGCCAGCCTAAAAACACCAAGGAAACTGCCGGGGTCAGATTCTGCAGGGCAAAGCCAACGAAACTGACCAGCAGCAAAAGTATCAACAGAAAGCGGAGTACAGACATCCAACCTTTAGCCTCATCCAACATCAGGAGCTCAACTCCTACTTTAAGTATCCCCCTGCCAGCGATGAAGCGGCACACAATCAATGTCTAGTTGGTCTAAAGCCCGGGCCACCACAAAATCCACTAGATCTTCAATGGTCTGAGGATGGTGATACCAGGCTGGAATTGCTGGCACAATTCGGGCCCCTGCTTCTGCCAGAGTGGTTAGGTTCCGCAGATGAATTAAACTCAGCGGGGTTTCTCGGGGGACCAAAATTAGCTTGCGGCCTTCTTTAAGCTGTACATCTGCTGCCCGTTCCAACAAATCGGAGCTGAGTCCTGCTGCCAGCTTAGCGACGGTACTCATACTGCAAGGGATTACAAGCATCCCCTGGGTGCGAAAAGAACCACTGGCAATCCTGGCCCCAATATTAGTTGCGGCATGACAGGTCAGGGTGCCACCGCTAGGTTGATCTGCCTGGTCTCGCCAAAAATCTGCTTGTTTAGTAGGTTCTGAAGGCATTCGCTGCTTCTGCTCGGCCTGCCAGACTTGATAGGTTGCCTTTGAGGCGACTAACTCCACTGCATAGTTGGCCCGGAGCAAAAACTTTAGGGCCCGGACGGCATAGATCAAACCAGAAGCGCCAGAGACGCCGACCACAATGGGTAAAGTTGAAGAAGACACGCTATCAGATATTAAGACTCCAGATTTAATCTG
>JBGTDP010000180.1:0-1884 GCA_041748255.1 Thermosynechococcaceae cyanobacterium
TGTTAAAAACATTGCCTTGTTGCAAATCCCAGGTCTGAACCAGGTCAATAATCCGTAAACTAATCAAGTTAGTCGGCGCAACCACCAAGGTCACCCGGGAGGGGGCATTCGGCGGAAGCTGGGCAGTTTGGGCCAGGGGGATTTGAATTTGTTGCTTAAAAGCAGAGGGGCTGAGCAGCCTGGGGGGGGCTTTTGCAGCATCCGGCTCCGGAGGATACCCCCGCCAGGTACGGGTATCTAGGACCAGGACTTCGTGGTTGTGGCTGCGGACAATATAGTGCCAATCCAGAGCCAGGGGTTCTCGGTCTAGAACCAGCAGATCTTGATCTTGCTTAAATAATGGCAAACCTGAGTTTGGATCAGGGGCAGGCAGCCCTAGATAGGCCGCTATCTGGGCACCCACCTCAGGATCTGTCCCGGCGGAGGCGGACCACTTCTGAGCGGCAACCAATAGCTTCTCTCCCGGCAGACCGGGTTGAAACTGCCCAGGGGTGTTTCCCCAGGCTTGAAAGAGGGCGTAGGCCAGTAACCCGTTTTGAACCACTCGTCGCCCCAGGGGTTTACCCAGGACTTCGGTACACCATGCCCGGTTTAGGTACCAGTCATCACTGATGTCATGGTCATCAAAGATCATATAGGTGGGGACATTGGCCAGCGATCGCCGAACCTTCCACAGGGTCCGTTGAAATTCCTGCAGCGCCGCCACTTTTAGATCCCATTGCCGCGTGGATTGCCCCTGGGGATTAATCTCTTGCTGCTGGGGCAACGCCTGCGGCCACAGCACCGGCGACCAGGCAAGCAAATAGGCTGCACAGTATTCTCCTAAGCCAAACAGGTGACTTTTAGCGTGTTGAGGTTTATTCGTTAAACCGGCGGTAAGTCCCCCAAACTTGCGGGCAACCTGGCTGCGTTGGCCTGGCTTCAAGGTTTTTAGCTGAGCAAACCGCTGAGGCTGCTGAGAATTTTGTCCTAGAGGCAGACACTCATCCCAACCCAGCAGCGTCTCTGCGGCATCGGTCATCATAGCCAGGAAGGGATCGGCGACTTCATCACCGTAGACCTGATCGCCGGTAAAAAAGAGCTGATGGGGACGAGTGTTGGCAAGGGCAGCGCTGTGGTGAATCAAACTATCCAGGATCGGGAGGGTATCTTGTCCGCCGCCGTGGGCCTTGCGGCAGGACCCATGCAGGATTTGGAGTTGGTTCAAGTCTGCTGGTGGCAGGGCAAAGGTGGGGAGTTGATGGTCAAAATAGCTGATCCCGCCAGCCGAAACACCTGCTGCATGCAGGGCTTGCTCAAGGATGTAGTCCTTTCCGAACTTTAAGTCATAGGCATAGACCTGCCCTGGTTGCAGGAAGCTCCCAATGGGTTTAGCACTCACTGCAACCACATGCAGCGCAGTTCCTAAAGCAACGGTGGTGCGGGAGCCGCTACCAACCAATCCACCTAGCCTAGCGCCGCCTTCAGTGGCATAAATTTCTAGGTAAACGCAGCAGGCTGCCTTGAGGGCCACCCAAACCGTCACCGTCTCCGATTCTGTGCGCCGCAGAATTGGCCCGGCCAGAATTAAGGGCAGTTTATCCAGGCGATCGCTTAAGGGAATCCAGGTCATAGAAACAGGCTCTGGGCCGGGCAATCCCTATCCTACAATCCCGTCAACCTAGAATAGTAACTTAGGGATTGTCACTACAGCCACCGGCTCCAGACGCTTTGAATTTCAGAAATTGACCTGGCATAATCCCCGACCTTGAAAGCGACCCCCACCAAACCCAAGGAATCGGCCTCAATCTAGGCTAGGATTCTGGGAGGTAAAGCTTCAGCACTGCGGCAACTACAAGACCAGGAAGATTGCATGAATACCCTTCAACTCAAGTTTCTTTTGAA
>JBGTDP010000181.1:0-10859 GCA_041748255.1 Thermosynechococcaceae cyanobacterium
TGTAGTTAGGGTCGTAACTAGATTGAGCAGCAATATCTGAGTAGGTCTGTCCCTCCCAAACCTGCCGAAATACCTGTTCTTGCAGATCATTTAAGCCCTCTCGCTGCAAAATCTGATCCAGAATTGCCAAGGCTTCCTCAACAGTCATAGCTTTAAGCCTCCCTGGATATAGTTTCTCAGTTTTTGCCCCTTGAGGATCCCCCATAAGCCCCTAGAAAATCTGACTTTTTATGACTTTTCTGCTGACTTTTTCATGCTGGTTCAATTCAGTTGAGCGCTTAGGGTTGGATTAGATCAAAAAATTTGATGCCGAGATTAAAAAAACCTAATAAAACTAAGCATCGGGCCTAGACCCTGTGCGGGAGGAATAGTAATGAACACTTCTGTGACCGTGGCCAAATCTGGAGCAACGCAACTGCCCCCGCTCAACTCGACCTTAACACCGTTGCTATCAAGCCCGGTAGGGGTAACCTGCTCCCCCAATTTGTCAGCAGCATCCCCCTGGAAAAGACAAGCGGGTTTAGTATTAATTGAAGCCGGATTGGGCTGGTATCAGCTTGGCCCTCATAAAATTGAGGCTGAGGCTGGGGACCTGATTTTGGTGGCGGCCGGGGATCAAATTGACTTGAGTGGCTTAGCAGCGACGAACGGTTGGCAAGTGAGGTTTGATCCTAATTTATTAGCTTCAGGATCTACGGTCCCCAATGATGTGCCGGACTCAATGACGCTGTTGATGCTGAGCTCTAGGACGATTGAACCAGCATCGGTTCAGGTGCCAATTTCCGATCGCCCCCGCTGGTTGCGGCGGCTATCAGGACTAGCCCACGAACTTCGGGATCAATCCCTGGGCTATACAGAGTCTGTCAGGGCGTTGTTGATCCTGCTCATGATTGATGTTGCTAGACTGACTCAGTCAGAGCCGATCAAACCGCCTCCTCGACCCCATCCTCTGCTCAAACCGGTTTTTCAGTTTATTGAGGCCCATTATCAAGACCAGATTAGTCTTTGTGATGTTGCCAAGGCAGTTGGGCGATCGCCAGCCTATTTAACCGATTTGGTCCGACGGGAAACCGGGCGTACGGTCCTTAATTGGATCATTGACCGCCGGATGGTAGAGGCCCGTCGCTTGCTGCTAGAAACGGATCAGACGGTCCAAGCCATTGCTGAAACCTTGGGGTATCTAGATACCGGCCACTTCATTCGTCAGTTCCGGCAGTACTGCAAGGTTCCGCCCCAAGCTTGGCGATCAAGTCAGCGTCGCTAATCTATACTTCTGTAAACAAAAAGCCAGCAAAAGTGTATAGATTCATTAAACTCTCTGGGACTTACCCTGATCCCCACTTCCGCTGAGGGACCCTAACTCGCTAAACTACAAATTAATATCCAAAATTTTGAGAATATTATGAGTGTAGTCAGTCAAGTTCTTCTGCAAGCAGATGATCAACTCCGGTACCCGACTGCTGGAGAGCTGAAGAATATGGAAGATTATTTTCACACGGGTGAGCAGCGACTCCAGATTGCTCAAACCCTGGCTGAGAATGAGAAGCGAATTGTTGATAAAGCCAGTAAACAGCTTTGGCAACGGCGGCCTGATTTTATTTCTCCCGGCGGCAATGCCTACGGCGATCGCCAACGGGCTCTGTGCCTGCGAGACTACGGCTGGTATATGCGCTTGATTACCTACGGTGTTCTGGCCGGAGATAAAGGACCGATTGAAAAAATTGGGTTGATTGGGGTGCGGGAAATGTACAACTCCCTGGGCGTTCCAGTGGCTGGGATGGCAGAATCTGTCCGCTGCCTTAAAGAGGCTTCCCTGGGACTTTTAAGTGATGAGGAAGCGGCTGAAGCGGCTCCCTACTTTGACTATATTATCCAGGCCATGTCCTAACCCAGATGCGTTTCTAGATGCATTGATCTTAAGGACAGGGGGTTGAACCCTTGGGGGACGCCCCCTATAGTGTTGCTTAAGTCGCCCCTTTTAAAGGAGCAATAGATGCGATTGGGAAAAGTAGTCAAGTCCAATTCCCACTGTGATTATGTGGTGCAACTGGATGATGAAATGGAAGTGGCGGCGCCGCCGAAACCCGAAGACTATGGGTTTGGCTGCTTTGTGAAGCTAGAAACCGAAGATCGTCACTGGGCAGTGGGGTTAGTTTATAATTCTCAGCTCTTTAACCCGATGTATCTCAATACCGGCCCGCGCCTAGTGAGTGAGCCTGACCCGCTATTTACCCCAGACTTAATTCGAGAAACCCGCACCCTGCTGTGGACAGTGCTAATTGGCACCCTGAACCAAGTTGGAGCGCCCTACGGCGAGCAGGGAATTCCCCGAGTAGTGGTGCCGGTGAATACCCCAGTTTGCAAAATGGAGCAAGCAGAAGTCCATGGGTTTCACTTAAATCAACAGGGCCAGCCTCAGTTTTGCTATTACAATCATCTGCTGCGCTCGGGGGGGTGTTTTGCCTCCCAATTGATCGAGCAGATCCTGGAAGAGGTTGGAGTTTTGTTTGAGGGCAGCGATCGCCGTGCCCTGGAGATTCTGGGCAAAGAGCTCTCCTGGAAGCACACAATCGGGATCATGCGCTGAGTCCTGGAGTGTATATCCAGTTTTTGAGACCACAAGAACTGTTTCTGCTGGAGAAGGTTTTTGCTGGAGAAGGAACTTAGGGGGGATTTGATCTTAAGCCCTCAAGGTTATATGTGGATGTAGCCAACGATTGAGGGTTTCTTTGGGTTAAATGCTGAGTGAACCGCAACAAGATGGGCATCTGATTCACTATCCTGCCGCTTACCCGGCTGGACGGAAAAAACGACTGCTTCATGTCAACGGGGTTACTAGCCCCTATGAAAATCAGCTCCGAGACATCGAGACCCTGGTTTGGCTGACGCTTTCTCATCCCTTTGACGTGATTGGGATTCACAATAGCACCGCCGGATTTCAAGCAGATATCGTCGAGAGCCTTTTGGGTAAGGCAGAGCTGTATCGATTTTGGCCGGAGCATCAAGTCCGAGAAGGACAAGCGCGCTTACAGGGTTACGCAGATTTACTCACTAAGATCTCTACCCAGGATTTAGCAGCGGATGTTGATATTCTGCAAGTCCTTCAGGATCTACGGGGGTCCCAGGTGGCCCAACCCGAAAAAATTAGTAGCAAGTTTATTTTTGATCTAGAGTTAGTGCGCCGATTGCCCTTCATTCAGAAAATGGGCTGGAGTGAATTTGAAGCCTACCTCTATGGTGCTTACCCAGCCGGGGCACCTCGCCCGACCCTACGGCTAGCCTATGAAATTATCCAGGCGCTCAAAGCCGGTTGTGAAGTTTTTGTTGTCGCCCACAGCCAGGGAACAATTATTGCAGCGATCGCCCTACAGATCTTGCAAGAGTTTTTTGGTGCCTATCAAAAGTGGACTGAGCAAATTCGGTTTATTGGCTATGGCCCAGCGATTATGTTTGAGGATCTGCCGTTGAACCTGAGGTCACAGACAATCATGGTTCAGCATCGTCAAGATCTAGTCGCCGAATCTTTTAGTAATGTCAGAAATGTGAATGTTTGGAACAATATTCAAACCCACTTAAAAAAAGCCTTGGAGCAAGCAGAAGGGCTGTTCCGCTTGGTCAATACCGACAGCCATCACAGCGCCAGCCTCTACCTAGGCTTGCAGTCAATTGCCTCTAGCCAGCGAAGTGCAAAACTCCTCAGTTTATTATTGACAGAAGATTGGCACACCAGTCCTGTGATTGAGGCTCTGCGGGCTAGCCGAATTATTATTGAGGAACCCGCAGCCACTGAAGCTAAATCTTAATGCTTTTCTGGCGACGGCTAGGCACTTTGAACTGCATTGGTACCACTCCCCATCAGATATAACAGGGCCATCCGGACTGCCACCCCGTTAGTGACCTGTTGGGCAATTAAGCTCAGTCGAGGATCATCCATCAGCTCGGAACTAATCTCAACCCCCCGATTGACCGGGCCAGGGTGAAGAACCTTAACCGTTGGTTTGCACTGTCCCAAGCGATCGCTGGTGATCCCAAACTGCTGATGATACTCCCGCAGACTGGGAATCAAAAATTGATTCATCCGCTCTTTTTGTAGCCTCAACGTCATGACAAAATCAGCCTCCTCTAAGGCCGGCTCAAGGGTCCAGTGCAACTTAACCTTGTAGGCTTCAAATTCCAGCGGCAGTAGGGTTGGGGGGGCGACCAGATGCACGTCTGCACCGGCTGTGGTTAAGCTCCAGAGATTAGACCGGGCAACCCGCGAGTGCAAAATATCACCCACAATCACAATCTTTTTATCCTGTAAAAGCTCTAGGCGAGGGCTCTCAGCATCCAAAAGAGAACAGAGCGTAAATAGGTCTAGCAGGGCTTGGGAGGGATGCTCATGATAGCCATCTCCAGCATTAAGCACCCCCACCTGACCCCCCAGACGATCCATCTCCGCGGCAATAATTTGGGGGACTCCTGCCTCTCGGTGACGAATCACCATTAAGTCTGCCCCCATAGCCCAGAAGGTTTTGGCTGTATCCAAAATTGTTTCCCCTTTGCTGAGGGAGGAGGTTCCTGGGGAAAAATTTAAGATATCTGCTGAGAGTCGCTTGGCGGCTAGTTCAAAACTATTGCGCGTTCGGGTAGAGGATTCAAAAAATAAATTGGCCACAACTCTAGCTTGCAGGGTGGGAACCTTTTTAGTTCGCCGGGTCAAAACCTCCCGGAAGCTAGCAGCCGTAATTAAAACAGCATTGTATTCATCCGGTGTAAACTCAGCCAGAGATAGAATATGGCGGCGGGTCCAGGAGGCAGTAGCCATAGAAAATTACAACAACCTTAGAGTCTGAGCCAATCAGCAAGACGACATTGGTAAAACTGTATCTGTTTCTGGAGCGGGTAGCATTGTTTTTTGCCGATTCTATTGGAAGTCCTGCCAGTAGTGTTCTAGCGGCAACAGTTCACCCCAAGCCTATGAAGGATGCTTTTGACGAATAGGCTTCCTGCTTCTAAAACAGTTCTTGAAGAAAGGCTTTCTTGACCATTTCCTATTGAGATAAAACCCTTGACATCTGCCTGTGTCAAGCTGCATTGTCAGGGAACAAGCCTATTTTTTTTGTATTGGTGCTAGAAATTTTGGCTCTGCCTTTCTAGCGAGCTTGTCACCCTATTCAGTTAAATATGCGTCCATTTTTTTGCACGTTATCTTTGGTTGCTTTTTTGCAGAGCCTGCCTATGGCAGCGCAGGCGCAAACGCCACAACCAACAGCGACCTCTGATCCAGTTGAACAGGTTCTGACTGCCGGGTTGATGACCAAGTACCCGGATGGTAACTTTCATGCAGAAGCATTGCTCAGCCGTGCCCAGCTAGCAACCATTTTGGTCAAGGCCTTTGAACTTGATAAACGCAGCCCTGCCGCTGAGGCTGCTCCAGTTGCAGTCTCAGATGTGCCCACCTCCCATTGGGCTTATAAGAATATTCAAATTGTGCTCAAAACCAGCACAATGCGCGGGTATCGCGGAGATTTATTTTATCCCAATCAAAAAATCACGCGCGCCGAAGCCCTGGCAATTTTTGCCCAAGCCTATGGCGTCTTTCAATTTCCAAATCAAATGGTAGAGAGCATCTTAGCTAAATATCCCGATGCCAATCAGATTCCTGACTGGGCGCAAAAGGCAATGGCAACTGCCCTGTACGAGGGGTTTGTGAATACTCAGGGGACTGATGACCGGATCTTGCCGCTGACTTTCATGACCCGGGCAGATTTAGCCTATACCTTGAGCCGATATCTAGAGCGGCAAAAAGAGGCTGCTCCCTTGTAAGCAATTACTAAGGCTGGGAGTTAATAATTTAATCACTAAGTCAGGCAAAAGTGTCTAACGGTTGATAGATCCAAGGTGTCTCGTGGCTGGTTACACTTGACATGTTAAGCAGGCTCAACGAGGATTAACCGTGCTGCTGTCTAAAGGCTTTGAAGTCGAAATCTTTACAGGCACTCCCAGGGGTGAAGTTGTCGGTCTCTCTGACAAGATTGTTGCGGCTCTAGATGGATTTGTCCGTGAGCCTGATAGCCGGAATGTGGAGTATACAACGGCACCGGCCTATACCTACGATCAGCTGCTGTGTGACTTGGTTCGCCCCCGGCTGCGGCTAAGGGAATACTTGCAGTCCCTGGGGAACTTTACATTGATTCCGGGAAGCACCTTGGCTTTGGGGGGCAGCGATCGCTTTTATCGCTCCGATCCTAAAAACCCTTACCACAGTTACATCGAGCAAACCTACGGCACTAAGGTCGTCACCGCCAGTGTGCATATTAATGTGGGCATTGCCGATCCAGAGTTGCTCATGCGGGCCTGTCGGCTAATTCGAGTTGAGGCAGCCCTTTACTTGGCCTTGAGTGCTGCTTCTCCCTTTCTAGATGGTGTAGCCACAGGGTACCACTCGACCCGCTGGGGTCTGTTTCCGAAAACGCCGCTTCAGGTGCCCTTGTTTGAGAGTCATGCCCATTTTATCCGCTGGACAGAAGCTCAGCTGGCGGCGGGCACGATGCAAAATGTCCGCCACCTCTGGAGTGCGGTTCGGCCCAACGGCGATTGCCGTCCCTACAACTTAAATCGCCTAGAGTTGAGAATCTGCGACTTAGTGATTGATCCGGTTGCCCTGCTGGCAATTACCGCCCTGCTAGAGGCCCGCTTATCGCAACTGATTGAAGATCCAGGCATTGACCCTTTGGTTGCCAGTCAGCTTACAGCCGGTGAACCAAATGCCCTTGCAGCCTTAGCAGATGCCAATGAGCAAGCGGCGGCCCGAAATAGTCTTGATGCCGAGTTAAGACACTGGCAAGATGGGCGTAAGCTGCTGGCCCGAGACTGGCTAGAGGAACTTTATGCGGAAGTCTGGCCGACTGCCAAGCAGCAAGGGTTTAGTTGTTTTCTCTCCCCGATCAAGAAAATTCTTGCCCAGGGCAATGAAGCCCAGCGGCTGCTAGATGAATCTGACCAGGGGCTAGAGACTCAAGCAGTGGTTGTGAATGCTATTCAGGCCTCAGCCCAACAGGAGTTGGAACTGATCAATAAGATTTGTTTGCCGAGCAGTGCCTAGGCGGGATGACAAATAAAAAATTCAAATAAATCTATAACTTTTTGAACATATAATCAAAAACTATAGTTCTCAACTGTCTGAAGACAGATTTGAGTCTTGGAAATCTTATCAGCTGGTTGAGCAGAGGCTTCATGCCCCAGGTTGTCTTGGTTTATCCGCAAATCCCCCCAAACACTGGTAACATTGCCCGGACCTGTGCTGCAACTGGAACTAAATTGCACTTGGTGGAGCCCCTAGGCTTTAAAATCAGCGATCGCTATTTAAAGCGAGCGGGTCTAGACTATTGGCCTTACGTCAAATTAACTTGTCATCACTCCTGGGAAGATTTCGAGCAATTCCATCAGCAGCAGGGAGGGCGCAAAATCGGTTTTAGCACTTCCGGAAGTTGTAGTTATCTTAAGTTTCAATTTCAAGCCGATGATTGGTTGCTGTTTGGGAGCGAAACCACTGGTTTATCCCCTGAAATTCTGGCTAACTGTTCTACTACACTGCGGATTCCAATGATCCAATCCCAAGTTCGCAGTCTTAATTTATCAGTTAGTGCAGCGCTGGGTTTATTTGAGGCCTGTCGCCAATTACAGCTATTTGATTAGGTTGGTGAGAGAAGCTAAGGTTCCCTGGCCAAGATTTCTTGGGTTTAAGCCTTAAATCATGGCTATTTTAGCCTTCTGCCTTGGCTAGAGAGCGATCCAGCAAGAATTAATATCTGGCGTTGATTAATCAGAAGTTATATAGAAATTATTATCAGCATCTCGATTTAAAAGCCATCAGACGTTTAATCATTTTTGTTTAAACAACGATTGATTTTATTAATGAGAGCCTATGTTTGATAAATAAGAAAATTCTATCGTTTACTGATCAACTTTTCCAGAGTGACCACAAAGAATTTGTTGGGGCCGTTCACACAAGTCTCAGAGCTACAACCTTTGACTGGCATGGGATCGGGGTGCTAGATATTTTAGATTAGGCGGTTGAAACTTAGATTGCCACTGGCTAAGTCAAGCTAATTTTATTTGAATTTGGGGTTGTCGAATATTAACAAATTAGGGTAAAGTCGCCTCTGGATTCGTTAATTCATTTAGGTCTACGATTACGGCAATTATCAAGTGCGGTAATTGGGTATTTTCGGTGTTTGCTGAATCTTTTGAAATCCTAAGGAGATTCACCCCAAGCATGATCCGGCCAGCTCGATATATGACAGTCTTACCTTGATGACTTGATCAAAATCAGTCATCAAGGTAATTTAGCCTAGGCGTTGTGGCTGTCATTAGTTTCCACTTTGCAGAAGAGCAAGCCACCAAACCCTTGCTCATCGGTACAGTGACGTACTAATCACTAGGAGTTATCAGGAGGTCTTCTTTGAAACAAACAGTTCCCCACAGAGCCAATTTTGCAACTGTGTGCCGAATAAAACAGGTGGCTTCAAAGCCAAGGCAGCCACATTATTTAGGGACACACTTCGGCTCTGTCCTTACAAAAATAGGGATAGTCTTTTCCCTGGGAACCGTCACTGTCTTAACCTGTCAATCTCAAGCAACTGCTGCTCGACCCGTCCTCAATTCTGATCTATTCACAGCCAGTACCTCATCGCTGCTAAGGTCTTCTGATCTAGGCAGCAATTCTGATTCTAGTTTCTTTGCCTTTCCTAACCCTTCTGAATCAGCGGTTAATCTCAGTCCAGAGTCACCCCTGGTTGCCAGTTCGGACTTGAGGGGGTTGGATTTTTCCCAACTTGATCAGGCAAATAATACCAGTGATCTAGAGCAGTCTACTGCTAAGTTGGCAGTTGCAGACCCAGCTTCATTAGGCATGGCAGAGTCTGATCTAGTCCCATCAACCCCAGTAGAGGCTTCCAGCCCAATTTCTAACGATCAGCCCGAGCTGCGTAAGATTATGTTGTCTTTGCCGACCCTGGATGATCAGGCCCATCGTGATTTAACGGTTGCCGAACCCAATGCTCAGACTGAGCCGCTAGGACTAGCGGTCTCGACTACCTCTGACTTAAGAATTGCAGACTTAAAGCTTGCTGACTCGGAACTGTCACGGGGGACGACAGCAGAGGAGATGGCGGTCAAGCCAGAGGATAAGTCCTCTATCGCAGCAGCCGAGGTCAATAGCACTTTGGCGATCGGAGGCGGAGGTCTAGCACCTACTCCGACAGGGCTTAAAGAAGCTGCTACGGCTCAAACTGATCCAGTTCAACCCCAAAGCCAAACCATTGCCCAGGTGCCAGTTGCAGCGGCTCCTGACCAAAAACCTGCGGTTAATCTTGCCCGGGGAACCGATCTTTATGTGCCGGTAGCGAAGCGGGCTGTTTTTCCGCAGTTACCCCAAATGGATCTGCCTCCCTTAGCTTCAGCCGACACCTATCTTCCAGACAGTGCAGGGAGTCAGATTAGCACGACGGGTACTCTGAAGTATATTTCTCCAGCTCGGGGAGCTTTAACCTCTGGCTATGGGTGGCGCTGGGGCAGAATGCATCGAGGCATTGACATTGCCAGTGCCGTCGGTACAACTGTGATGGCTTCGGCACCTGGGGTTGTTGTCACCGCGGGTTGGAATTCAGGTGGGTACGGTAACTTAGTAGAAGTGCGTCACCCCGATGGCAGTCTGACGGTCTATGCCCATAACAATAAAATTGTTGCTCGCACCGGCCAGCAGATTCAACAGGGGCAAAAGATTTCGGAAATGGGTAGTACAGGTCGCAGTACCGGTCCCCATGTTCATTTTGAAATTCATCCCCAGGGTAAGGGAGCTGTCAACCCAATGACCTTCCTCTCCCGTAGCTAGCTGGTTTACTGGATGAGCATTCTATGTACCTTTCTAGTTCGATTAGAAAGGTACTGTTCTTTTAGAGGCCAACTGAGTCTGCAGAGTATGCTGGATTTCCTTGGCTTATTTAAGGTATGAAGCCATTGATGGGGAAGTTACTCAAGAAACCCTACAGCCTCTGCAACGTTTCTTGGAAGTCGCTGCGCCCAGGTTGTCCGGAGCTATTCAATATGCAGGGATTCAACATCCAAGCTTTGCTCTTTTAAAGTCACTTCTGCGCTTGAATGACCTGCAGGCTGCCTCCAGCATAAAACCGATGCTGATGAACTTTAAACCCTGCTTTGTTTAAACAAGCCCCAAGATTAGACTGCAGCAGTTGCCAAGCCGTCTTGGTTTCAAACAACACCATAAACAACGATAGTCCCGGCCAAAACAGGAAATTAGTGGGGGCATGAAAATCAACTAGGGCAAACCAGCCTCCCGGTTTCAGCACTCGGTACACCTCTTGAATGATTTGCTGACGCTGCTCCGGGGTCATTTCGTGAAGGGCCATACTGGTATGAACTAGATCAAAGCAATTGTCCGAAAAAGGCATATCCTCGGCCCAAGCCTCAACATACTGTGCTTGTGGGGCATTTTGTTGAGCCCGCTGCACAGATAAGGGGGAGGCATCTAAGCCAGTGACGGCTTGAGAGTACTTCACCAGGATTTCGGTGGCTTGACCACTCCCGCAGCAGAGGTCGAGCACCTTGCTATGGGTCTCAATTGTGAGTCCTTGGAGCGCTAATTGCCGGAAATGTGCTTCACCGCCGACACTCAGCGCTGCCAGACGGGATACAGTAAAGCTCTTGCAAAAGGGTAGTAGAGAATAGCAAGAGTAGAGAAGAAAGATCCTCCCTATGCCAGCTTATGAGCAAGTAAAACAACTCAACCCTAGCCAGTTTAGACGACTGTGCGGAGTACATCGAGCAACATTTGAGCAAATGATTGCCGTCGTTGA
>JBGTDP010000182.1:0-6667 GCA_041748255.1 Thermosynechococcaceae cyanobacterium
AATCGGTAGGTGACCACCTGGGGCACATTTAGCAGCGCAGCCTCAAGATTTACCGTCCCGGATTTAGAAATGGCTAGATCCGCTGCGGCTAAAACCAACTGAGAGTCGGCGTTGATCTGGGCCCGGAGATTATAAGCTTGAATGGCCTGTTCAATCGGCTGGCGGTATTTTTCTAGAGATAAAGGAATCCAAAACTGCACCTGAGGGCATTGGGCTTGAATGATTTGCGCTGCCTGGAAAATCACCGGTAATAAATATTTAAGCTCTTGCTGGCGGGAGGCAGGAATCAAGGCCACGGCAAGCTGATCAGGAGGAATTTCTAGGCGATCGCGCGCTTGCTGGCGACTCGGCGCCCCCTGGACAGAATCCACTAGCGGATGACCCACCCAGGTAACGTTTGCCCCGTTGGCTTGATAGTATTGGGCTTCCTGAGGGAAAATGGCCAGCAGGCGATCGCAGATTTGAACAATTTGGGCTGTGCTTCTGAGATTGGCAGACCAAACCCATTCCTGGGGAGCAATGTAGTAGACCACTGGCACCTGCAGATGACGACGCAGGTATCGACCCATGGCAATGTTGGCAGCCATGTAATCAATTAACACCACCAAATCCGGGGGATGATGGCGCAAGTGGGACTTGGCTAACCGTTGAATCTTCAAGGTCGGCCAGATGTAGCGCAGGACTTCGACTAAGCCAATGGAACCAATGCTGGTGGTATGGCCGAGCAGTTTAGCCCCTGCTGCGGCCATGCGATCGCCCCCCAGGGCTAAAATTTCTAGATCTAAGTTTATGGCTTCGGCCTGGCGTTGGAGGGCCTTAATTAGCAAAGCACCCTGCAAATCCCCGGCCACTTCCCCCGTACTAATAAATAGCCGCACCATTGTTTAGAACTCGCGTTGCAGGCGTCGCCCTGGAATCGATCCCCGCCGTCCATGGCCCTGAGAGAGCTTCAGAAATCGTCGCAGATGCTCAAGCAGCTGATTGTCTGGCAACAGGTCAAGCCGCTCAATCGCCTGGTTCAGGGGCAGCCCAGAACGATATAAACACTTAAAGGCTTTTTTTAACGCAGAGAGATCAGCCCCATTTAAGCCAGCTCGCTGCAGGCCAATTTGGTTGAGGGTGCGCACCCGAGCTGGATTTCCCTCCACCAGCATAAACGGAGGCACATCCCGGTCAATCCGGCTCATGGCCCCAACCATGGCCAGGCGACCAATATGCACAAACTGATGAATTCCTAAAATTCCACTGATTCGGGCTTGGGATTCAATATGGACATGGCCTGCCAGGGAAACGGCATTGGCAATGATCACCTGATCCTCTAGATGGCAGTTATGGGCTACATGCACATAGGCCATTAACAAGTTCTCGTTGCCCAGAATGGTGGCCTCTCCGGCACGGGTAGCCCGGTTGATCGTCACATACTCCCGGATGCGATTGTTGTCGCCAATTTTAATCAGGTTAAGGGAGCCATCGTACTTTAGATCCTGGGGCTCGGAGCCAATCACGGCCCCTGGAAAAATTTGATTGCGGGCCCCAATTTCAATTCGACCCTCTAAAACCACGTGGGCCCCAATTTGGGTCCCCGGCCCCACCTTGACTTGCTCACCAATCACCGCATAGGCACCTACCTGCACGGTGGGGTGCAGCTCAGCACCAGGATGGACAACCGCTGTGGGATGGATCAGGGTGCTCAAGGGCGCGCCTCCTGGCACGACCCCAATCGGAGAGTATCAATCGCGGTCATTAATCTACCAGAGAAAACATTAGTTCACCTTCACAGGCCAACTGTCCATCAACCTCAGCTCGAGCCTGCATCTTGCCAAAACGACGTTGCTTAATACAAAGGAGTTCCATCGTTAACCGCAGCTGATCCCCCGGAATCACCGGCCGCCGAAATCGGACTTTATCAATCCCAGCAAATAGCGAAAGTTTGCCTTGCACATAGGGAAGTTGCAGCAGGACAATCCCCCCCACTTGGGCCATTGCTTCCACAATTAAAACCCCCGGCATAATCGGTCGACCGGGAAAATGACCTTGAAAATGGGGCTCATTAACCGTGACATTTTTAAGCCCAACGGCTCGCTCACCGGGAGTGTACTCAATAATCCGGTCAATTAACAAAAATGGATACCGATGGGGCAGGAGCTTTTGAATCGCTTCAACGGTCAGAGGTGACTGTTCCGGCGTTTCTAGGACAGCATCAGAGGAGGGGGTATCAGTCAGAGTAGGAGGCATGGGGAGTGATCAAAGGCTAGGGACAAGGAGGCGGTGCAATCAATGCAGACGTTACGTCCTGGCAATGATTCGCTAGCTGTGATGCAAACTGAGTGTGCAATGCATGACTGGCCTTATAGGCTAGGATGTGAGCCTGGGGGAGCGTCCCCAATAAACTGAGGTCTCCGATTAGATCAAGTAGCTTATGGCGCACGGGCTCATTCGTAAACCGCAGGGGCGGATTTAGCCACCCTTGGGCTCCGCACACCAGAGCATTTTCTAGACTACCACCTTTAATTAATCCCCTGACTCGCAGGTATTCAATTTGGTCGGCTAAGCCAAACGTCCGAGCCGGTGCAACCTGGGCAAACTCACTCAGGTTGATGCTGTGCCACTGGCGACCAATGGCTGGTAGATCAAAGTCAATCCCGTAGCTCAGCTGAGTCTTAGCTGCGGGCAGGGCAATTACAAAGGCATCTCCCTCCTGGACACTCAGGGGCTCAGTCAAGGCCAGAACCGGGCGCAGTGCGTCCTGGGGAGTGAATCCGGCCTCGGAGATCGCTTCTACCCAGCCCAGAGCAGAGCCATCTAGTAAAGGCAGTTCAGGGCCATTGATTTCAATCCGGGCATTATCTATCCCCAGTCCCACCAGGGCTGCTAGCAGATGCTCAACCGTGCGCACCCTGGCTTCACCCTGGCTAAGCTCTGTCGATAGGGTGGTTTGGGACACCGCCTCGATCCGCGCTGGAATCTCCACGGTTGGCTCTAGATCTACTCGCACAAAGTACCGTCCTTGCCCAGCTTCAGCAGGCATTAGCCGGACCTGAGTAGTCGAGCCAGTATGCAACCCGACCCCCGTGCGCTCAACCCCAGTTCTGAGGGTATGCTGTTGCGGCAACCCCAGGGTAGATTGAGCGGTGGCGGTCTGGGCAGTCATTAGAACTTCTCTCCAATCCCAAAGTTTAGGCGACTCTCCCCTTGATCATTAAAGCCATAGTCTACCCGGACAGGACCCAGAGGGGTTTTAACTCGAATCCCAATCCCGTAGCCAAAGCCGCTGCCAGGTTTCCCGCGAATCCCACCAGGGTTACCTGGGACATTTTCCTGGGAGCCCAAAGTCGTCGCAGCATCTAGGAATAAGGCCCCACCGACTATCTTAAACAGCGGGAAACGATATTCTGCCGTTGCTTGCACAAAGCTGCGACCCGTACCCAGACCTCCTTCTTCGTAGCCCCGTACAGTATTGCTGCCCCCAAGAGAGAAAGCCTCATAGGGGGGCAAATCCCCCAGGACAGTTCCAGCTTGGACATTAAAGGCTAGAGCCTGAGGTCCGTCACTAAATTTAGTGAACTTAACCGGGATGTAGTAGCTGTAGCTACCCCGGAGACGATTGAGGAGAATACTGCCAGACCCAATGGGAGCAGACTGCTCAGTACTAAACCGCAAATAAGAGCCTTTGGTGGGGTTTAAGAAATTATTGCGCTGATCTCGGACTGCTGCTGCCTGGAACAGAAATAAATCATCCTGGCCAGTGCCACTAAAACTAAGATCATTGCCCAGTTCATCTCGGGGGGTAACATCTAAGCTGCCATCCCGGATCGAGACCCGTTGGTACTGAAAGCCGCTAGAAACAGTCCATCCTCGGGAAGGTGGATCGGTAAAGGGAGAAAGGGGCTGGGTGAATACTACCCCACCGCCTAATCGGTTCACCCTGGGGTCATCACCGTTGGGAAGATTGACATCGATCGGGCCATTGTCAAACACAAAGGGGCGCGTCAGACGATTAAAGGCATTGACAGTGTAAGAAAGACGCTGAGTCCCGGCAATCCAGGGGTCGGTAAAGCTGGCGTCAAACAGTAGCTCTCTTTGACCGACGGAGATTTCTAGGTTCAGGTCTTGATTGTTGCCCCCGAAGTTAGACTCTCGATAGCTGGCCTGGCCAAATAGACCACTGGCGGAGCTAAACCCAGCCCCAGCCGAAAGGGAGCCGGTTTTGCGCTCTTTAACATTCAGGACCAGGTCCACCTGGCGGGGGTCTTCTCCTGGCTCTAGAGCAACCTGGACATCTTCAAAGATGCCAAGGGCAAAGACCCGCTGGACATCTCTTTGCAGGGCATTGCGATTGAGAATCTGTCCAGGTTTGGTTCGCAGTTCTCGGGTGACAATATATTTGTGAGTTTTACCATCTTTGGGCTGGTCCTCTTTGTCAAGAAAGCGAACGTCAATATTTTCAACGACGCCCTCGGCAACCTGGAGAGTTACCACCCCATCAGCAGACACTTGTGGCGCACCAATTACCTGCGCCAAGACATAGCCTTGATCTTGGTAAAAACGGTTGAGTTCCCGGATGCCCCCTTGCAGGTCTTTAAGGTTTAAGCGTCTGCCGTACTGAGGCCGGAAAATTTCATCGACCTTTTCTTGGGAGACCACCTGATTACCGCTTAGCTGCACATCTCGCAACACCGGGTTAGGTTCTACCGCAAAGGTAACCCGCACCCCCAGGGGAGTGTCTGAAGGTTGGGCAGTGACATTGGCAAAGAAACCAGTGGCAAAGATGGCATTGATGTCTTCTTGCAGTTGCGATCGCGTGGTTGTGCGACCAGGGCGGGTGCTAATGGCCTCGTAGACCCTTCTTTGCAGCTCTCCTTCAGCGCCTTCGACGACGACTTCCGAGACCAGCACTTTGGTTTCGGGTGCCTGGGGCGCTGGTTCTGTTGCCGGAGCTCCCGGAGTTGGGGTTGGGGTTGTGCCAGGAATGGGGGCTGGAGCTGGAGTTGTGCCAGGAGCTGGTGAAGGGATTGGCGTTTCCAGAGTCGGAGGCGGGTTTGTTTCTATGATCGGCTCTGGGGTTTGATCTCCTGGCACGGCCGGTGGAACAGGGGAGGTTCCGGGGGGAGGTTCGGGAAGGGTGGGGATAGGTTCCCGCTGGAGCTGAGCCGTTTGGGTCTTGGTGGGCTGGGAATTCGTTTGATCAGAATCTCTAGTCGATGACTGGGAAAGCGCTAAGGGTGACTGAGGGGCTGGATCTTCAGCCGAAATAGGACTCTGAGCTGGCTGGGAAGCTGAGGTTTGAGCTGAAGCGATTGGGTTTTGGGTTAGCTGCTCAAAGGTTAAGGTTGGCGTTGTTGAGGGGATTGATTGGGGTTCACCCTGGCTATTTTGGGTGAGGGTCTCAGCAATGGCACTCTCTCCGGATTGAGCAGACTCTAGGGTTTGGCTGCTGGCGGGTAAAGAGAAATTGAGGACTGCCAAGGCTGCAGACGAAGCTGCTAATAACTGAAGAGAGGGTCGCAGGACCTTATTACTATCTTGATTCTTTGACACTTCAAACACCACAACATAATAAATAGACAATCATTTTTAGAAAGTCCTTCTCCTTAAGCAAATGGGGATCATTGTACCCTAGGCCGGGACCCCAAACTAGATAACTTGGCTGGAAACCCTCTCTAGAACTTGCTCGTAGGCTGCTTCGACATTGCCTAGATCGCGGCGAAATCGATCCTTATCTAGAACTCGGCGATTTGGATCGGTTTCGGTGGCGTCCCACAGCCGACAGGTATCCGGGCTGATTTCATCCGCCAGTAACAGGCGCTGCTGGGTGTCGAGGCCAAACTCCAGCTTGAAGTCTACCAGGGTAATGTCACACTGCCGGAAAAATGCCTGCAAAACAGCGTTGATTTTGAGGGCCATCTGCGTCAGTTGCTCCACCTGCTCCGGGGTTGCAAGCTCTAATAGAAACAAGCGATCGCGGGTGAGCAAGGGGTCTCCGAGGGCGTCGTTTTTGTAGTAGAACTCGACCAAGGGGGAAGTTAGGGTTGTGCCTACAGGTAATCCAGTTTGTTGACAGAGACTACCGGCACTTATGTTCCTGACTACCACTTCTAGAGGCAAAATATTCACGGCTCGGACGCGCATCTGCTCTGGCGCTGGTTGATCAATAAAGTGCGTTGGCACCCCCGCCGCCGCCAGGATTTGAAATAAATAAGTAGAAATAGTGCAATTTATTTTGCCCTTGCCAGTAATCTCACCGCGCTTTTGGGCATTAAAGGCGGTGGCATCATCTTTAAAGTAGCTGAGCAAAATCTCTGGATCGTCGGTTAAATAGATAACTTTGGCTTTACCTTCGTAGCGTTTTTCTAAAGGAGCAGACATGGGGAAAACCTGATGCTGAGGGGCGCTGGGATAAGCCCAACAATTCTAGCGTGTTGCCCTCCCTCGGAGTCCTGATCGGCTCCAAGAAAATCAGCCCCACCAAAACAACAAGCATGGGCGTGACCATGAGAAGCTGGAAGGATAATAGGTTGCCATTGTGAAAAAGTAGTGAAGCCAGAGGCCGAGCCGGACATGAATTAGGCTTTACAACCTCACCAGCAAGCTTTCTTTACTTGGGGTCCGGTTCAATGGTGCAGTGCAACAAATCACTGCCATTCCCAAATTCACTTGCCAGTGATAT
>JBGTDP010000183.1:0-3898 GCA_041748255.1 Thermosynechococcaceae cyanobacterium
CCGATGCACCCTCAAGGCTGTATTGCTCAAGCCTGGACCGTGGCTGAAGTTCTCAGAGCCTGGGCAGCAACGCAGCAATAGGACATGAAGCGATCGCCTAAGGCGTCCCGAGGATTGGAGGAAAGGATGATATGAGGAGAAGCCATTGACGGCTGGAAAACACTTTTAGCTAGATCATGCAAACTCTAACTGAAGCTGAGTACCTATCGGAAGCAGAACCTAAATTACGTCAGGTTTTCGCCGATGACAATCCTTTTACGACTCCCTTCAAGCCAAGCGTTTCGGAGCGGCTGATTATTGCCCCTTATAAATTTATAATTGAGCCACCCTTGACTGAAGCTGTGATTACGGCCGCATCAAGCATAGGAGATCAAGGTTGCTACCTATCACTTCTCTGGAGAGATGAAACTGGATCAGAACCCGCCCATTGGTATATTCCGCTTTCAGAATTTCATCACGCATACATTGGGGACGAAAATCATCAAGCTTTAATTGCTTACGAAAACCCCTTCTTTAGTTTGAGCGAGAATGCTATTTACTCATCTCAAGGTGAATGGGGGATTATCGTCACTCATGAATGGTTTGGTCTTTTGGGTGGTACACCAGAATTTATCAGCGTAATTCGCTCCTGTGTCCCTGATATTGGGCAACAAGTGCTTAAATTTCTAGAGCATATTAAGGATTGCAAGGAAAGCAATGGAAGCGGCACAACGCTAGAGTGGGTTCGACCGCTACTAACACATATATATGGCGAAGAAATGACTAAGTTGCTGATGCTGGAAGCAGGTTTGGCACAGTTTAAGCAGAAGGGAATGAAGTTTCTGATTTAAGCTCTGTACTGACTAAAGATTGCCAGGCCCCTGAGACAGAGTATCTCAACCAAAAGCTTAGCCATCGGGTATCTACCAGACTGTCCAATTGGACAATTGTCCCAGTCAAATCCAGGGTTGGAATTGGGACCGTCTATTCAGGATTTGGTAGCGCTTCAGGGTGGTACAGTTGGGGTTAAAAGCTTTGGTAAAGAGCAAGAAGCGTTTATTGTGCGATCGCTGCGAGTAGATTAGACGAGACGACCTCCCCCCTGGATGAGTTCTTATCCAAGGTCAATATGCCAGCAGAGAAGGGCTAGACGCTAAATCCCTCAGGTTTTGATCAGGATATTAAGGTTAGAAGTTTGAACGTAACAACTTTAAGGCGAGAGTGGTTTTCTAACCCTAAAAAAGATATTGTGGCGGGTGCGGTTGTTGCCTTGGCCCTAATTCCAGAAGCGATCGCTTTTTCAATCATTGCCGGAGTTGATCCGAAGATTGGCTTGTACGCCTCTTTCACGATGGCAGTGGTGACCGCCTTTGCCGGGGGCCGACCGGGATTAATTTCTGCCGCTACCGGAGCGATGGCCCTGTTGATGATCGACTTAGTCAAAGATCATGGGCTGCAATACCTGTTTGCGGCCACGATTTTGACCGGAATGGTTCAGATTCTGTTTGGGGTCTGCAAGCTGGGTCGGCAGATGAAATATATTCCTCGGGCAGTGATGCTCGGGTTTGTGAATGCCCTGGCGATTTTGATTTTTATGGCCCAACTTCCCCAACTGACGGATGTCTCATGGGGAGTATATTTGATGGCAGCCATTGGTCTGGCAATTATCTACATTTTGCCTAGATTTACCAAGGCAGTTCCCTCACCCTTAGCAGCGATTGTGGTCCTGACAGCAGCATCGATCTTTGGCAATATTCAGGTCCCAACCGTCGGGGATATGGGAGAACTGCCTGCTAGTCTGCCGTTTTTTTTGCTGCCCCAGGTACCGTTCAACTTAGAAACCCTGCAAATCATTTTTCCCTACGCCTTGACTCTGGCGATCGTTGGGTTACTAGAATCGTTGCTCACTGCTTCGCTGCTGGATGAACTCACCGATACTCCCAGCAATAAAAACCGGGAAGCCAAAGGCCAGGGAATCGCCAACATTATTACCGGATTTTTTGGGGGAATGGCTGGCTGCGCCATGATTGGGCAATCGGTGATTAATATCCAGTCGGGGGGACGAAAACGTCTTTCTACCCTGGCTGCAGGCGTCTTCTTACTGTTCTTTATTCTGGTGCTGGGAAACTGGGTTAAACAAATTCCCATGGCCTCGCTGGTGGCGGTGATGATCATGGTTTCGATTGGCACCTTTAGCTGGGCCTCGATTCGCAACATTAAGCGGGTGCCCCGCAGTGAAACCGCTGTGATGATAACCACTGTATTAATCACAGTCTTGACCCATAACCTGGCGATCGGGGTTGTGATTGGGATTGCCCTGAGTACGGTTTTCTTTTCCCGCGAGATTGCCAAGGTTGTGTTTGTCGATACGGTGTTGAGTGCTGACGGCAGCAAACGAACCTATAGCGTTGGCGGGCAGTTGTTTTTTGTCTCTGTCGAGGACTTTCTAGATGCATTTGACTTTAACGAAGAGTTAGAGTTTGTGTTGATTGATCTGACCCATGCTCACATTTGGGATCAGGCGGCCGTGGGGGCGATTGACAAAGTGGTAATTAAATTCCGCCGCAACGGGGCAGAGGTCGAACTGGTGGGGTTGAACGAAGCCAGCGCTACCCTCCTTGATCGTCTAGCGGTTCACAATGATCCGGATGCCCTGGAAAGCCTGTCTAATCACTAATTCAACCAATAATCATGCAACGAATTCTTCTGTGCACCGATGGGTCAATCTTTGCCCAGAGCAGCTATCGATACGCGGCCTGGTTAGCCCCTCGGCTGGATGCTGCAATTGATGTTCTTTTTGTAACGGATATCCGGAGTCAGAAAGTCGCCTCGACTCGCAACCTCAGCGGCAGCATTGGGATTGATGCCTCTAAGGCGTTGCTCAACAAGCTGGTTGATCTAGAGCATGAAAAAGCCAAGATCAATCATCACCAGGCCAAGCTAATTCTGGATCAGGCCAAGCACTTTTTTGAGACTCAAGGGATTCAAAAGCTAAACTTGATCCACGAAACCGGGTTTTTGGTGGATAGCTTCCATGAATTTGAAGCCCACTCAGATCTGATCATGCTGGGGAAACGTGGTGAAGCGGCTGAGTTTGCCTCTGGTCACTTGGGGGCGAATCTAGAACGGATTGTGCGCGCCAGTCACAAGCCTTGTCTGGTGACTTCCCGTCACTTTAAACCCATTCAGCGGTTGCTACTGGCCTATGATGGCAGCAAGAGTTGCCAGAAAATGCTGCGATTTTTGGCTCAGTCGCCTGCTTTTAAAGGGTTAGAACTTCATATTCTGACGATCGCCAAGAAAGCAGAAGATCAATCAGCGATCGCCCAGCTCAACGAAGCAGAACAAACGGCTAAGGCGGCTGGGTTTAAGCCAGTCCGGCAGTTGATGCAGGGCGATCCAGAGAAAGTCATTGCCCACTACGTGGAAGAAAAAAATATCAGCCTATTGCTGATGGGTGCCTACGGCCACAGCCGCATCCGGCATCTTGTTATTGGGAGTACAACTGCTCAAATGCTCCGCAGCAGCAATATTCCTGTGTTGCTATTTCGCTAATGACCTGGCTGCGAAGATCTATCCTCAGATCTACTGATTTCTGCTCATAGACCGCTTCGCGATCGCCCTAAGCCATTAGACTTGAATCCCTCTATTGAAACTTCTGGGATTGTGGGAGGGAAAATTTCCGCTCCAACTGTTCAGGGACAGAGGCTAAACCACCAGACTACATTCGAGCCAAAGCAGCGACCTTCGATAGTTTATCTTTATCCAGTCCTTCCAGTTCATTTAGATTAAGCCAGTCTTCCTTGACCAATCTGGCAAAGACAAAAAGGATAGCAGCGTATTGATAGTCGTATTTACCTTCGATTTCATGCCTTTTAGCACTCAAGAAATCGTGTAATTGCCAGAGATCCCCCAACTC
>JBGTDP010000184.1:0-4501 GCA_041748255.1 Thermosynechococcaceae cyanobacterium
CAGCTCCACTGCTTGAAACTGATTTGCCAACTCCTGGGCTCGTTTGGGGGAGCGGTTGAGAATCGCAATTTGCGTAGCACCCTTTGCTAGCAGATGCTGCACCAGCAGTCGGGACATTTTGCCCGCCCCAATCACAACCACCCGACAGGCAGCTAGATTAGCTGCTTTGATTTGGGCCAGTTCCACCGCCGCAGAGCTAATTGACATTGCCCCACTGCCGATACTGGTTTCCGTCCGGGCGCGCTTACCGGCAGAAATTGCCTGCTTAAACAGACGATTGAGAATTGGACCTGCCCCAGAATGCTGCTGCCCGAGCTTGTGGGTATGCTTCACCTGAGCTAAAATCTGGCCTTCACCAATCACGAGACTATCAAGCCCCGCCGCCACCCGCATTAAATGCATCGCCGCATCCTGATGCAAAAGGATAAACAGATGAGGCCGCAGTTGCGATAGAGGCAAGCCACTAAACTCTGAGAGAAACTGAGTTACCTCCCGGATCCCGTTTTCGGTTTCGCTAGTGACTAGATAAAGCTCTAGACGGTTGCAGGTGCTGAGCACCGCCACTTCTTCGATGTGAGGATAGCTACAGAGTTGGGCGATCGCACTCCCAACCACTTCTTGGCTAATACTCAGCTTTTCACGGACTTCAACCGGGGCTGTCTTGTGACTGAGGCCCACGACGACAATATTCATCATTCCTCCCGGACTTGGGCTGCTCCTGCTCTAGTGTTCCCATAGGGGGCAATTCACTAACGACCAAAGCTCAACTAGGTCTAGCGTAGAGGCAAGCATGGCCTCCCCTACGCTAACCCTTAAATCAACTGCAACATTTTCTTGGGTTGGTCAAACATGTGAATCGTGTCTACAAACCGGACTGTCTTAGATTGGGTGGAAATGATCAAGGATTGGGTCCGGGCACCGCCAGAAAAGAATCGAACGCCTTTCATCAAGACTCCAGGCGTAATCCCACAGGCGGCAAACAAGACAGTTTCACCACAAGCCAACTCCTCTGCATTATAAACCCGGTCAGGGTCATCAATTCCCATTTCCTTGAGGCGAGCAAGATTTGATTCTTTACTTTCGCCAATCAAGCCAGTCTTGACCGTCTCGGGATCATAAATCAGCTGTCCCTGGAAATGTCCCCCCAAAGCCCGCATCGCTGCAGCGGAGATCACCCCTTCTGGCGCTGCCCCAATCCCCATCAGGGCATGGACATTGGTGCCGGCAAACCCGCAGGAGATCGCCGCCGAGACATCCCCATCGCTAATCAAATGTACCCGAGCGCCGGCCTCGCGGATTTCTTTAATTAAACCGTCGTGACGCTCGCGTTTCATCACAATCACGACAAGCTCTTCAATTGAGCGCTCTAGACACTCTGCCAGGATCTTGAGGTTCTCTGTGGCAGATTTATTAATGTCCACCTTGCCCTTGGCGGCGGCAGGGGCGGCCAACTTTTTCCGATAGAAGTCAGGGGCGGCAAATAAGCCGCCTTTTTCGGAGATTGCCAAGACTGCCATGGAACCATTCTGACCGTAGGCAACCAGGTTTGTCCCCTCGCAAGGGTCAACGGCAATATCAATTTCAATCAGTTCTTCCAGATTGCACAACGTATCGGCATCTTCCCGAGTACAAATGCCCAATTCCTCGCCAATGTAGAGCATGGGAGCATCATCGCGCTCCCCTTCACCAATCACAATTCGACCGCGCATATGGATTTGGTTCATCCGCTCTCGCATGGCTTCAACCGCCACCTGATCCGCTGTGTCTTTTTCGCCCTTTCCCATCCAGCGGGCAGATGCGATCGCCGCTTTTTCGACAACCTCAATAATCTCTAAGCCAATGACGTTATCCACGAAGTAAAGCCTCCCAGTTGCCGATTTCCGTCGTTTTGTATACCAATTATCAGTGTACAAGTCTATCAGAAGGCAGAGTCACCCTTAAAAGAAATTCCCCCTGGAAACTATGTTAAGTTTTGCTGCTAGGTGGGCCCAGGCTTGGCTTTAGACTTAAAAAGAAAACGCCAAATCGATTTCAGGCCCAGCTCAATTTGGCCCTGCCCCCTTCTAAGAGCTCTCCCGTTGAAGTTTTGCCCTTGCAGACTCTAGACTAAGAAGCATTAACTAATATTAAGCAGTTTTCCCATGCCCTCCCCTGCTAGCAGCCCCCAGGAAGAAGCTTTTCAGGTCGAACGATCTGCGGTGACTCAGCGAACCGCTATCAACACTGCCAAAATTCTGACGATTTTTTGCTTGCTGGGCCTAGCCGGGGTCTACGGAATTCACGACCTGCGCCAGGTGATTTATCTTTGCCTGCATATTAGTTATTGCCTCTGGTGGCTGCTGGAGCAATGGTTTTATCCGCAGCGACGCCAACAGCTTTTTAATGCCCCAATTGGAATTGCTGGGTTTGTCTTTACCCTCTTATTTGTGGGAGTGCTGTACGCCCTGCCAGGTTATTTTGCCTTTACCAATCCTGCTCCTTTGAGCTTGACAGCGGCGGCAGTGGCGCTGCCTTTATATATTTTTGGCAGCCTGATCAATGCCAGCGCAGATGTGCAAAAGACCACTGCCAAACAGCATGGAGCCAGTCTAGTTCGAGATGGGATCTGGCGCTTTGCCCGCAATATCAATTACTTGGGGGATTTACTGCGCTACTTGAGCTTTAGTGTTGTCGCTGGTTCAGCCTGGGCCTATCTGGTGCCGGGGATGGTTGCCTGTTTGTATGGGCAACGAATCGGGCAGAAAGAGGCAACGATGGCAGATAAGTACCCAGAGTATGCAGAGTATCAAGCTGCCAGTGCGCGGCTGATTCCATTTATTTGGTGAGGTGATTTGAGCATAAGGGGATCTTGACGGCATCCATTAGATTTAACCCCAGGTAACGGTTGCTACCCAAATCTGCTAGCCGTTTCCGTTAAATTGTTAACAAACATTACAACCCTAACCCTAAGTGTAGGCACCGCAATGGTAAAGACTCCTAACCCCCAGTCTCCTCACCAGGTCGTAATTATTGGCGGTGGCTTCGGGGGCCTGTATGCAGCCAAGGCGCTGGGCCGGGCTCCGGTCGAGGTTACGCTAATCGACAAACGCAACTTCCACCTATTCCAGCCCTTGCTTTATCAGGTTGCCACCGGGAGCATCTCCCCGGCTGATATTTCTTCGCCACTGCGGGGGATTTTAAGCCCTTATAAAAACATTAAGGTGTTACTCGAAGAGGTGGCGGATATTGACCCCCAGCAGCAACAAGTGACCCTCCAGGGTAAAACGATTCCTTACGATAGTCTGGTGATTGCCACCGGTGTCAGTCACCACTACTTTGGCAACGATCACTGGCAGGACAGTGCCCCTGGCCTGAAAACCATTGAAGATGCCCTGGAAATCCGCCGCCGGATTTTTATTGCCTTTGAAGCGGCAGAGAAAGAAACCGACCCCCAAAAGCGGCAGGCCTGGCTGACCTTTGTGATTGTTGGCGGCGGGCCAACGGGGGTAGAAATGGCCGGAGCGATCGCTGAACTTGCCTATCACTCCTTGAAACAAGATTTTCGTAGCATCAACACCACCCAAACCCGGATTTTCTTGGCTGAGGGCATGGATCGGGTCCTGCCCCCCTACGACCGAGATCTATCTGCCAAGGCCCAGGAGTCCCTAGCTCGACTGGGCGTAACGATTCAAACCGGAACGATTGTCACCCAAGTTGATGCCGATGGCGTCACGATGCGCCAAGGAGAACAAACCCAGGAGATCCCGGCTCGAACGGTTCTCTGGGCAGCGGGAGTCAAAGCCTCGGCCATGGGATCTATCCTGGCCCAGCGCACTGGAGTTGAACTCGACAAAGTCAGCCGGGTGATGGTAGAGCCAGATCTAAGTATTGCCGACCACCCCAATATTTTTGTGATTGGCGATCTGGCAAACTTTTCTCACCAGGGCGATCGCCCCTTGCCCGGTGTTGCCCCAGTAGCCATGCAGGAAGGACAGTACGTTGCCAAGCTGATTCGCCATCGCCTGCAAGACAAGACGCTGCCTGCTTTTACCTACGTTAACCGGGGGAGTTTAGCCGTGATTGGCCAGAATGCCGCCATAGCAGATTTGGGCTTCATTAAGTTCTCTGGTCTACTGGCCTGGCTGGTTTGGGTCTTTGCCCACATCTACTATCTGATTGAGTTTGACAACAAACTGGTGGTGCTGCTGCAGTGGGGATGGAACTACTTCACCCGTAAGCGCGGGGCACGTCTAATCACTGGGGAAGATACTTTAGTGCAGGTCAATAGAGATGCCAACGATGAATACTACACCTCAGCTACACCGGAGGAATCAACGCCGGAGCCTGCTGTAAAGGTTTAAAGGGCTAGTTGATCTACATTAAAAGACAACGATCTAAGTGACTGGACCCGTGAGATGAGCAATCATTCCCAAACCGATCAGGAATTGGCAGCAGCCCAAACCTATACCACTGCCATGCGAATCTTTGGGGGCGTGGTCTGGGGCACTTTGCTAACCCTGAT
>JBGTDP010000185.1:0-4570 GCA_041748255.1 Thermosynechococcaceae cyanobacterium
CCAGCAGACATTAGTTCGTCTAACTTGGTGCGTACCAAGCGAATATCTTGCCACATTAGCCACTTGGGACTCCCTTGGTCTCGGGAGGGATTTCGCAGCAAGTAGGCCGGATGCAAGATCGGCATACACAGCCGTCCTTCCCATTCAAGCCACTGACCGCGAATCTTGGTAATGCCGCGCTTATCCCCCGTTAAACCTTTGACCGCTGAGGCTCCTGTGAGGAGAATAATTTTGGGGTCAACCAGGCGAAGCTGCTCTAGCAGGTAAGGTCGGCAGGCATCCATCTCAACAGCAGTGGGGGTGCGGTTTCCTGGAGGACGGCACTTAAGAATATTGCAGATAAAGACATCCTGCTCAGAATCAAGCTTGACAGAGGCCAGAATTTTCTCTAAAAGCTGCCCTGCCCGCCCCACAAAAGGAAGTCCGGTTTCATCTTCATGCTGCCCAGGGGCTTCGCCAATAATCATGATTGGAGCCTGAAGATTGCCCCGACCGACAACGGCATGGGTCCGGGTGGCACCCAAGTCACAGCGGTGACACTGATTGCAGTGCTGCCCCAACTGTGTCATGGTCTGGTAGGTCCCAGCCGGAATTGGAACTTTAGCATCGGTAGGAATCAGGGCAGGATCAAAATCCGGCGGCGGGACGTCCGGCAAGTTTGATATTTCAAAGAGGTTAATCTGTTCGTCGCTGGACATGACACTGGGGCTATCGGATCAATGGCGGCTCAAAGATTTGTTAATCCCCCCTATCTTATCGAACTCAGCTCAAGCTGCTGCTAGGGCAACTGCTTCGGCAATTCGAGGTCGCAGTTGATCAACATAGGCAGGCCAGCCAATCACAATCGGTTGATAGTGAGCCAGGGTCTCAGGATGGATGGCATCGGGGGTAAAGCTCACGGGTTGCCCTTCGATGTCACAGCAGACTAAGCCTGCAGCTTGGGCTAGGGCTAGCGGGCCAGTGGTATCCCAAAGCTTCACTCGCCCATTCAGGTATAGATAAAGCCCGGCTTGACCCAGCACGACACTTAAAACCTTAAGCCCAAAGCTGCCGATAGAGTGAAATTGGGCCTCAGGAATTATTTGAGTCAGGGCTTGCCCGTAATGACGTTTGTCTTTATACCCAATTAGGACCGGACAAAAATCGGCTGAAGGCTTTGAGGGCTCCTGGGGAATTAAAGTCTCAGGATCGCGATCGCCTTGGGCTTGAAATAGCCCCCACTCACTTCCCCCAAAATAAAGCTGATCATCGCTAGGGGCATAGATCCAGCCTGCCACAGGTCGGTAGTCTTGCAGCAGCCCCACCATAACCGAGTAATCCGGCTGCCCATGAATAAAGTCATCGGTGCCATCAATTGGATCAATTAACCAAAGATGACGATGACGTTGATGAAATACTTTAGTTGACTGGGCATTTTCTTCTGTAACAATTCCATCCTCAGGAAACCAGGTTGTAAAGTGCTGCGCCAAGTAGTGATCAAGGGTTCGGTCAACACTGGTGACAAAGTCATCGGGGCCTTTTTGATCCACATCAAACTGCTGCCCAGACATTCGTGCTGCCTGCTGTCCGGCTGAGCGGATCACCTGTCGAATTTGTTGTTCTTGCCCTGGAGAGAAATGGTTCATATCCTACAGATGATCTCTGAATCTCAAGCCAAACACTATCTTGGCATGATTTGCTAAAAATCAAGGACTCAATCAGTACCAATCACTTCAAATCCAGTAGACCCACATCCTTAAGCTTCGGGTTAAACCGAATTGGCTCTTGAACCTGACGCGCCTCAAGGGCGGCTAAAATTTCTGCCTCCATCCGCCGAGCAGCATTCTTGAGGACTTTGCGCTGCGCTAGTTCATCTAACTCAGGGTCGGCATAGTTTGCCTGCTCCTCAGACGTCATGGCTGCTTTAACATCAAGGGGCTGTTCCCACTGAGACTGGGCGGCGGCGTTCCCCACTGGCGTTGAACCGTTTTGCTCAATCCAGGTGTCTCGAATCGTTTCTAAGATTGTTCGACTGGGGCGATCAATGGTTTGGAACTTTAGCCAATAACACCCTTGGGGCTGCCGCACCAGATGTTGTTTAAGACTCAGGTAAATGTCGCGGGAGTAACCGACAAACTGCAGCACTTGATCTTGATCAAAAATGGCATAGGCGCCAACCTTGCCTTCTAACTGTTTAGGCAGAAATCCCTCCTGGTTAAGATAAGAGAGAAATTCCAAACTGTTTAGGGCTGAAACTTGAGGTTCACTGGGCATAGGGTTTAACTAGCGGGCACAAACACTTGCAGCAAGGGTACTCCCTCAACTGAGGGCTTGACTAAACGTGATTCCTAGTATGTATTATTCACACCCCAGGGGCAGAAAAATCGTTAAGATTTCTCCTTGCTGGGGGAGGTTTCGAACCGTTAGTTTGCCCCCTAAGGCTTGAAACAGATTTTTAGTCACCGACAAGCTTAAACTAAGATTTCCAGTTTCTGGCTGCAGCATCAATAGCTGCCCCACTGACTTGAGCATGGGCGGCATAGAATGACGCAAAGATGTAGAGGTCTGGGCCTTGCCTGGTGAGTCACTAGCTTGCGATCTCACCTGGAGCTTCAGCTGCTCCCCCGCCAGGGTGACTTGAATTTGAATTTGGCTTCCCATCGGCAGGCTATGGGTAAAGCGGCCAATCAAACCGGTTAGCACTTGGTCAAGCATCGTCGGGTCACTCACCACCGTAGGGAGCTGGGGGGGTAGGGAAACCTCTAGGCTCAAACTGCGCCGTTCCGCTAGTTTTTGCCAGCGGGGAATGCTCTGCTGAAACACCTGCCCTAGGGGAACTGGCCCCAGATGCATCGGCGGTTGTCTTGCCTGAGTTTCCAGCTCTACGGCCCGAAAAATCAAACTAAAGCGATCAATTTGCTCTCCACACTCTCGATAAATTGCTTCTAAGCGCTTAATTGCCTCCGCCGGCAAGTCAGACCGTTTTAGCAGTAATCGGGTCAAGGTGCTAATGGTGGTTAAAGGAGTCCGCACCTCATGGGCGATCGCCTGGAGCAACTCAGCATCCCCTTCTGAAGGGGTTTCGAGGGAATTCAAGCCAGGCAAAGGATCATTTTCAGACGTAGAGGTAGAGGTAGACCTAGACCACTCGCTTTGCGGTGAATGAGTTGCAGACAATAGGGAGGGGGTCCATTTGGGGAGGTCCCCTGGCTCCAGGGCCAGTTGAGGTGACCTCTGAGGGCCAATCTGGTTAGCCAATCCCTGACTAAACTGCATTACCACTCGATAGCAAGGCTCCCTCGGGGCAAATTGCTTGCCCAGGTGATCCAACGCCTTGAGATCTTCCCCAGAATGGGATAAAGCAACCCGCAGCCGTAACATCTCCCAGACTGGCTGAATGGCTTCAGGGGCGAAAGAAAATAAGCAAGTTGAGTCCCCAGTCGCTGTTTTTCCTAGAGCTGCCAGAAAACTAAACTGCGCCGTTAAAACTAAGCAAAACTGTTCTGTGTCCAACGGATCTAAACATAGAAGCGGGACAACTTGAACCTCAGGGGCTGAAACTTCATTGGCGGCTTGGGCCGGCGGCAACTGACCCATAGCGGCGGCAAAGGGTTCCGAGGTAAAGACCCAAGTCTTGAAACAGGCAGCCAGGGTAGGATCGCTCAAAATTGGGGTTGGTCCGGCCAAGATCAGGCCCTGCCCCCCTGGGGAAGCGCTACCAGCAGCCAGGGTGTGTCGCAGTAGTTGGGACAAAGTGGTGATTACGGCCTGCCACCGTTGTTCTGCATAGCCCTTTGAGGCGCCAGATCTATTGGGGAATCCTAACTGCACCTCAGCTTGAGCCAGATGATCACAAATTGTTAGCTGCTTGCCCACACCTTAAACTCCTGCGGCAGTGCTGGGCAGTTGTGTTCTATAGGTTAAAACCACTACTGCCTTGCCTACGAGCATACCGAATAAAAATTAGCCGCAGAAAGGGGTGAACCGAACCAAGGGAGTCGCAATCTCCTCCGGAAGAATTGCTAGAGTGAAGACCCAATCCTTTAGCAGTAGTGTGCTTGGGCTCGGCAAGCTAAATCAAAAATGTCTCAGGAAATAGCCAATAAAGTGTCTGAACCGGCGAGTTTAACTCGGGTATCTCCTTGGTTGTACTGGTCCCTGTTGCCGATTCATCGCGCTTTTATCAGACTTTACTTTGGTTCAATTACAATCAGAGGCCGTGAACATTTGCCTAACCAAGGCCCCCTGGTGCTGGCATCTAAACACTTTAGTCGTTGGGACCCGCTGATTCTGTGGCTACTGAGTAGGGAGCCCCTGCAGTTTATGACCAATGCTAATCAGTTTTCTGGGGTTCAAGGCTGGTTTATTCGGCGGTTGGGGGGCTTCCCGGTTGAGATTACCCATCCCCAACTGTCGAGTCTCCGGCACACCGTCGAGCTTCTCCACACCGGCACTAAGCTGGTGATCTTTCCAGAGGGGGGCATTGTCCGCGATCAGCCACTGAGGCCATTAAAGCCAGGGTTAGCTCGACTGGTTTTACAGGCTGAAACCACCGCGCCAGTGCCGCTACAAATTCCCATAGTTCCGATCG
>JBGTDP010000186.1:0-6797 GCA_041748255.1 Thermosynechococcaceae cyanobacterium
GACCCAACAGGGTGGAGTTGTGGCCTATGGAACCGGTCAAATGGGTTATCCTAGCCGGGGTCCGATCACCAGTCCCTTCGGCTGGCGGCTGCATCCGGTTTTGGGCTCTAGCCGCTTTCATGCTGGCACAGACTTTGGAGCGGAGTACGGAACCCCAATTCATGCGAGTGATCGCGGCACTGTTCTTTTTGCTGGTTGGTACGGGGGCTATGGCAACGCGGTGGTCATTGACCACGGCAAGGGTCTGACCACGCTCTACGGTCATGCCAGTCAGCTTTATGTGAGTGCTGGACAGGTAGTGCAACGAGGACAAGCGATCGCCGCCGTTGGCTCCTCTGGACTCTCTACTGGGCCTCACCTGCACTTTGAAGTCCGTCAAAATGGGCAACCCGTTGATCCCCTGGCATTTCTATAACCCCGAAAGCCTGCGCCAGATTGCTAATGGCTGGAATCTCTATCTTTGGAGGTAGGCTAGATTGCTGTTCTCAATTGGCTTTTGAGGTAGAATTTTACCGTCATGTAAAGCAATGTCAATACAGTCTTAGCTTTACCAGATCTGGATCCTGGCATCTGGCACAAGCACTTATGGATGACTAGATTTTAGAGTTGCTTCAGACTTAAAAGCCGTTATAGAGAGTTGAACACGATGGCCTACGAACTTCCCAATCTACCCTACGACTACAATGCGCTGGAGCCGTATATGTCGGCCCGCACCCTTGAGTTTCATCATGATAAACATCACGCCAAGTACGTGAGCAACTTTAATGAAATGACTCAAGATTCACCAATGGCGGATAAGTCGATTGAGGATGTGATTAAGGCAACCTACGAAGACTCCTCTAGTACAGGGCTTTTTAATAATGCGGCTCAGGCCTGGAACCACACCTTTTTCTGGAATTGCATGAAACCCAGTGGTGGCGGTAGCCCCACCGGTGCCCTAGCAGATAAGATCAATGCTGATTTTGGCAGCTTTGATAAATTCAAAGAAGAATTCAAAACCGCTGGTTCTACTCAGTTTGGAAGTGGTTGGGCCTGGCTGGTGTTAGATAATGGCAGCTTAAAAGTCACCAAGACTCCCAACGCAGTCAATCCTGTTGCTCAGGGGCAAACCCCTTTACTGACGATGGATGTTTGGGAGCATGCCTACTACCTGGACTATCAGAATAAGCGTCCTGACTTTATCCAGGCGTTTATTGAGCAGTTGATCAACTGGGACTTTGTGACTGAGCAAATGACTGCTGCCTAGTCCCAAGAGATATCAAGATTATCAAGACAGGCCCCTGAAGGAGCCTGTTTTTTGATTGGAATTTAAATTGAAGTTCTCCTGGGGCGGTGATGCCGAAGACAGATTGCTCCGGTCGAGATCATTAGCAACGGCGTGAGCCAGTTACCCCAGCGGACGTAGGGCGTCCGAGTCTGACGGCGATAAATTGTCCCGGCGTGAATTTCATCGGTATTAATCTGAGAAATCCAGCGGCTGCGGCCATGGGGATCAACGATGCCTGAGTAACCTGTGTTGGTTGCTTGAGCGCCCCAGCGATCGGTTTCAATTGCCCGCATAATATCCTGGGCAAGGTGCTGGGCCAGCATCATCTGATTGTAGGGATCATTATTAGAAGCAACGAGAATAAACTCTCCCCCTGCTGCCGCTTGGGCTTGAAAAAGCTGAGGAAAAGCAGAATCAAAGCAGATCCCGACGATTGCCTGACCAAAGGGAGTCTCAATTTTTTGGTTTGGCAAACCGGGCCGCATCTGGGCTTCTATGGGTGAGAGCCGCGTAACCAGCTTCCCTAAGGTTGCCTCAAAGGGAACATACTCCCCCAGGGGCACCAGTTTAACCTTGTTGTAGCGACTGAGAATCTCGCCGTTACCCAACAGGGTCAGGAGACTTTGGGTAATCCTGCCCTGTTGCTGGGCAAAGGTTCCTAGCCAAACAGGGACATCCCTGGAGCGAACCGCCTGCTCAAATTGATTTTGCTCCTGGGATCCCACCCATAAAAACGGCAAGGCACCTTCTGGAGTCAGGACTGCATCCACCCCTTGATCCGCTAGCTGTAGATAACCAGAGGTATAGTTTTCCAGCGATCGCCGCAAACCCTCGCTAGAGAGTTTAATTCGGGTGGGGATATTCCCTTGGACAATGCCAATCTCAAGCGCCCTGTCTGGCACTTGGGCCAAAGGGCGACTATAAAGCCCCCAACCGAGTAAGTGCAATCCAATCAATAGCCCCGCTATTAATCCCAGGGAGGGTCGGCGACTTGGATGCAACCAAACTTCGGCAATCAGCCCATTAATCATCACCAGTGCGGTGGTCACGGTTAAAGGCCCCGCTAACTGGCCCAGATGTAAAATCACCAAGTTGCCAGGGCTTTGGGTAAATGATAGAGATGTCCAGGCAAGGGGAGAGTGCATCCAGAGCCATTCTAGGCAGCACCAAATGGTTGTGCCGAATAGTAGACGGGTTCCGCTTGATTGTTTGGGGGTCAGCCAAGCCATGATGCCCACCCAGATGCCGCTGAGTAAGGCACCCCAAAGCGACGCCAATCCCCAACACGACCAGGCAATAGCCAGACTTGCCAGCCAGGGAACCCCCATCCAGGTCAAGGGGTGCAACCCGGTAATCCAAGTCAGGACTAGGCCGTGGTATCCCACTCCCCAAATAATTCCGCCTAGAATCGCTCGTCTGGGCGTTTGCACTTGACTCAGAAGCCACAACGGTACCAAGGCTATCCAAGCCAAAGGCCAGAGATTGGCAGGGGCGGCAGCAATTCCCATCAGCAGACCCGCTGTTAGGGCAATTCCTAAGCTCCAAGTCCAGGAAGTTGCCAATCGCTTAAGTTGCAGCAAAGATTGCCCCTTATTAGTTCATTCTTTAATATCTCACTTTAGTCGCAGGACCGTTACAACCTCGGAGTCATGCTTTTGGATTTTGCATCCGCCACCATATATAAATGGTGCTATTTGTTTTTATCGGGGGGTATTCAATGCTTATTTCAGGAATTTTAATTGCTGTAACCACCACTTACGCCATATCGGGAATTGTGGGCTTACTAGCGATCGCAGAAGCGAAAGATTTAAAGGTTCAAGATTAACAGTTCAAGATAAATTTAAACCCTTGAGACTCTTAACATAAATGCAAAAGACCTCAGTCTTAACGACTGAGGTCTTTTAGATGTTATATGCCAGCAGTAATAAAACGGGTTGCCAGCGGTTTTGATAAGGAGTTGTCTATAGGATAGGCATTTCAGCCCACATATCTAAAGTATCAGTTCCCTCAGGATGGCGTTACCGTAGATCCACCTATTTTTCTGGGAGATTTTACCCAATGGGGTTAGGGCACCAGGATTTCACCTGACAATCTTTAAATCTTAAGTGTCGCCAATCTTAAGTAGCGAATCCCTTGGGGGGCAATTTCAAACCGGCAGGGAAGAACTTCTAAGCCCCGATTAATTCCTTCTCGAAGTAACATGCCATAGGTTGGGTCAGCACTATCCCCTGGAGCAAACTCAGTGCAGTCCCCCCGGTTAATCAAGTAAAGCATCACGGCCCGACTTTGGGGCAACAAAGCGGTTAACTCTCGAAGGTGCTTTTGACCTCGGGTTGTCACAGTATCGGGGAATAGAACCCGTTGCTCCTGGGCCCAGGTGGTACTTTTAACCTCCACATAGGTTGGAAGAATATTGGCCCCCGTTAACAGAAAGTCCACGCGGCTTTTTTCCTGCCCATAGGGAACTTCTGAGCGGAACTGCTCATAGCCACCAAGTTGGGGAAACAGGTGCTTTTCTAAAGCTAGCTTCACCAATCGATTGGGCAGCGCTGTGTTAATCCCCACCCAGGTGGGTTTATTGTCATGAACCTGAATCATCTCCCAGGTATAGGGCAGTTTGCGATTTGGATTAGTGCTTAACGAAACCTGCACCAGGCTGCCAGGGGTAGAAATGCCGGTCATGGGGCCAGTATTGGGGCAGTGGGCAGTAATCACCGCTCCGGTTTCGAGCTCAATGTCGGCAAAAAAGCGCTTGTATCGCTTCAGCAATACTCCTGGAGAAAGGAGGGGATACTCATAGAGCCAGTTGCTCATTCTCCAGGGGCCTCAAAATCCCATTCCATTACAGTCTCAAACGTGTAGGGGAGCTGCTCTGGGAAGGTGCTGATCGGTAATCGAGTTTGTCTAACTGTTTCCCGACGGGCTAGGGGATAAGCCTTGGCGATCGCTTCTGGGATAAAATTCCTCTGGTCCCAGCGATGCTCCTGGAGGCTGGCGATCTGGGATTCAACCCACAGATTGAAGTCAGTTTCGTACAACCTCTTGGTTTGCATAGGAGTCTTTAGATTTCGAAGGGCGTTATAAATCTGATCCTAGCGTTATCCTGCTGAAGAATTTATTGCAGCTAATCCTAGGACTGCGCCGGGGGGTGATCTTAAACCAATAGGGTTAGAGGTCTAAGGCTACGCCTAAATCGGATCAAGGATGATCATCCAGCTAAATTCAGGGTTAAATAGGTGAAGTTCTTTAAACCTGAGACGTTGTGCCTGGACCTCCGACAAAAAAGCGATCGCTGATGGGGATTGCGACCATTGTTGCGATCGCTACCCTGGTTAGCAAACTAGCTGGCTTAGTTCGTCAACAGGCGATCGCGGCGGCCTTTGGCGTCGGACCTGCGGTTGGGGCTTATACCTACTCCTACATCATTCCTGGTTTTTTGTTTATTTTGCTGGGGGGGATCAACGGGCCGTTTCATAGCGCCATTGTCAGTGTTTTGTCTAAGCGTTCTAAGCAAGAAGCTGCCCCGCTCGTAGAAACCATTACCACCCTGGTGGGCGGGGCGCTACTGCTAGTCACCATTGCCCTGGTTATTTTTGCCGACCCGCTGATGAATCTTGTCGCCCCAGGGTTAAACGTCTCAGCAGCAGATTTGCAGGCCCAGGGAGTGAGTCCAGAACAACTACAAGGGATTATTGCCACAAAGGCTCAGACCCGGGCAATCGCCGTGGAGCAACTGCGAATCATGGCCCCTATGGCTCTGCTCGCCGGGTTAATTGGGATTGGCTTTGGCACCCTGAATGCCTCTGACCAGTACTGGCTCCCCTCAGTCAGTCCTTTGTTCTCTAGCATTGCTGTGATCGCCGGTCTGGGCTTATTAGCCCTCCAAATTGGCTCTAACATTACTGAACCTGGTTATGCCATGCTCGGGGGCGTGATTTTAGCTGCAGGAACCCTAGCCGGAGCAATCTTGCAGTGGCTGGTGCAAGTTCCAGCCCAGTGGAAGTCAGGGATGGGAACCCTGCGATTGCGGTTTGACTTTAATCGCCCAGGGGTTAAAGACACGCTCAAAGTCTTAGGACCGGCAACCTTTTCTTCTGGGATGATGCAGATCAATGTCTACACAGACATGTTTTTTGCGTCCTTTATTCCCCAGGCAGCCCAAGCGGCCTCCGCCTTGAGCTATGCCGGTCTGCTGGCCCTGTTCCCGGTGGGGATCCTTTCCAATGTGATCCTGGTGCCCCTGCTGCCGGTCTTCTCCCGGTTGGCGGCTCCGGAGGATTGGCCAGAGCTGAAAATGCGCATTCGTCAAGGACTGATCATCACTGCGGTCACAATGCTGCCCCTGAGTGCCTTAATCATCGCCTTGGCGATGCCGATAGTGCGGATTGTCTACGAGCGGGGGGCTTTTGGTCAGGGGGCTTCGCAACTGGTGGCCTCGGTGCTAATTGCCTACGGGATTGGCATGTTTGTTTACCTGGGCCGGGATGTGTTGGTGCGGGTCTTTTATGGCTTAGGGGACGCAGAAACGCCTTTTCGGGTTAGTATCATCAACATCGTGTTGAATGCAATTCTAGATTATCTGCTGATCAAGCCCCTGGGGGCTCCCGGCCTGGTGCTAGCAACGGTAGGGGTAAATCTAATCTCAATGATTGTCTTCCTGGTGTTGTTGAATCGCAAGCTTAACGGACTCCCCTGGCGGGAATGGAGTCTGCCAATTTTTGCTTTGGCGATCGCCAGCGCCATTTCAGGCTTGGCTTGCTGGGGGTCTCTTCAGGGCTTTTATACTCTCTGGGGGACTGAGGGGTTAGGAATCCAGCTTCTAGAACTGTGCTTGGCAGGAGCGATCGGGCTAGGCATTTTTGCCCTGATTGCAATGCAGCTGAAGTTGCCAGAGGTAAACTTATTTGTCCATCGCCTTCGTCAGCGCTTACCTTTCTAATAATCCCTGCCAAGAAATATCCTTAGAAAAGGAGCAACAGAGAAAGTTTGGTGCCAGAGAATCCCATTCTGAATCCTGCTCCAGTTAGTTCTACTCGACTGGGGCTAAGAAGATAAAAAAGGCGCTCCCAATCAGGAGCGCCCAACATTACACGTTGTCTAAGCAATCATCGCAACGGGCAAGAGTATGTCTTAGCTAGCGATAACGGGGGCAGTCATTGCCACCGGCGCCATCTCAGCTGCAGCTAAGTCTAAGGGGAAGTTGTGAGCATTGCGCTCGTGCATGACTTCCAGACCTAGATTGGCTCGGTTGAGCACATCGGCCCAGGTGTTGACCACGTTCCCCTTGCTATCAATCACAGAGTGGTTGAAGTTAAACCCGTTGAGGTTAAAGGCCATGGTGCTGATCCCTAGGGCAGTGAACCAGATCCCAATGACGGGGAAGGCAGCCAGGGTGAAGTGCAAAGCTCGGCTGTTGTTGAAGCTGGCGTATTGGAAGATTAACCGACCAAAGTAGCCGTGGGCGGCGACGATGTTGTAGGTCTCTGATTCTTGACCGAACTTGTAGCCGTAGTTGGCGGATTCGGTTTCG
>JBGTDP010000187.1:0-10693 GCA_041748255.1 Thermosynechococcaceae cyanobacterium
CGGAGAATTTCCAGGTTCTGCGGCCCGGTTTTGGCAAAGCCGATGCCTGGGTCAACGACGATCTGGTCCGGTTTAATCCCAGCGGCGATCGCAGCTTGAATGCGGTGCTTTAGAAACTGATAGATTTCCCCGATCAAGTCCTGATAATCGGTCATTGTTTGCATTGTCTGAGGGTTGCCCCGCAAATGCATCAAAATAATCGGCACCCCTAGTTTGGCAACTGTGGGCAGCATCTGATCATCAAAAGTCCCCCCGGAAATATCATTGATGACATCGGCTCCAGCTTCTACAGCAGCCTTGGCCACGGCAGCCTGGGTAGTATCAATTGAAATCGGGGTTTGAAATTCCTGACGCAAAGCCTTGATCACAGGTATTACTCGCGCCAGTTCCTCTGCTAAAGATACTTCTACAGCCTGGGGCCGCGTTGACTGGCCGCCTACATCCAGCATGTCTACGGCGGCATCTACCAGATGATGAGCTTGGGCCAGGGCTGCTTCTGGGGTGGTGAACTGTCCCCCATCACTAAAGCTATCGGGGGTAATATTGAGCACGCCCATCAAGTAGGTGCGCTCTCCCCAGGCAAAGGATTTTCCTCTCAGGTTCCAAGTAGAAAGGGCAGGAGTTGGGATTGGAGACGTTGCTGACACTGAATCTAAGCCGGTATAAAACTTTCCACGGACTTAAACCCTAGGATAGCAACCGGACTCCAGCCGCGATCGCTCCCCTCACTCCAATGACTTTTGTCCTATTCAGGTTTCCCAGAATCTGGAGGATGAACGCTCCTGCTATTTGGTTGATTTTGTGGGGGTGGGCGAGGGTTGCCTGGCCTCTAAAGGAGTAGGAGCCGCCAGCACAGACTGATAATACCCCTGGAGTTGGGTTGTTGCTGCAGCCCAGCTCCAGCGTTCTGCTTCTTGGCGGGCATTGTGACGGAGGGCGTCTCGCTGGGTGTGATCACTTAAGAGTTGCTGGGTGGCCACAATTGCCCCTTGATCATCATCAGGGTCAAACAAAAAGCCATTCACACCATCCTGAACAATATCTGGAATTCCGCCCGATCTCGCGGCCACCACCGGGCATCCTGCGGCCATTGCTTCGAGCAAAACCAGCCCCAGGGTTTCGGTGCGGGAGGGAAAGATAAAGGCATCGGCAGAAGCAAAGGCAGCGGCCAGTTCCTTCCCCTGCAGGTAGCCGACAAAGTGGGTGGCAGTCCCGGCAAAGTGTTTCTCCAGACCCTGACGGTTGGGGCCATCTCCCACCAGGGCTAGCCGCGCCTGGGGGATGGCAGCCAAGATTGGTTTAATCCGATCAATTTCTTTCTCAGCCGAGAGCCGACCAACATAAAGCAGCAGCGGTGCCTCTGGGTGCCCTTGACTGAGGCGCGATCGCATCTGCTCAGATCCTAGATGGGGCTGAAAGGTTTCAATATCTACCCCTCGCTGCCACAGTGCTACCCGCTGAATCCCTTGGGTAGAGAGCTCCTGCACCATGGCGCTAGAGGTGCAGAGGTTTAGCTGGGCTTGATTGTGACCGGCCTTGAGCAACTCCCATAAAAACCCTTCCAGTAGACCCAGCCCATAGTACTTGAGGTACTGGGGCAGGTGGGTATGGTAAGAGGCCACCAGGGGCAGGTTCAAGGTTTTGCTGTAAAACAATCCTGCTAGACCCAGCACCGCCGGATTGACGATATGAATCAGATCGGGCTGGAACTGGCTTAAGGCTTCTCCAATTGCCGGTCGAGGGACTGCCAGCTTCAATTCGGGATAGAGGGGCAACGGGAACCCGGAGACGCCAAACACCTTTGCTTGCTTATAGGATCGCAACCCCCCTTCTGGGGCAAAGACCAACACCTGGTTGCCAGCTTTTTGCAGGTGCTCAACGGTATGACACAGGCGCGTAACAATCCCATCAACCTTGGGCAGAAAGGTTTCGGTAAACAGGGCAATTCGCATAGGGCTATTTAGCTAGTCGCGCTTAAGCTTTCAGAAAATGTCATTCTCAAACAGGAATTGCAATGAATGGTTGCTTTGCTTGGATTTGGAACCGCCTGATCGCTGAACCTATACGCCTACGTCCGCCAGGAAACCTTGGGCAATATCTGACCCTGATCAACCCGTTGCTTGTACTTAACCGAGACATTCAGCAGCGAATCGAGCAGTGAATCTGAGAGGTAGTGGGGCTGCAGACCCAAATCTAGTAAGTTGGTGTTCTTGGCATTGAAATAATGTTCTTCTTTCTCGACTCTGGGATTCTCTAAGTGGTCTACCTCCACGTGTAGGCCCAGGGCATTGCCAGCCTTTTTGACCATCAGGGCCAAATCCCCGACGCTGAACATCTCAGTAAATTGGTTAAAGACCCGGAACTCTCCGGCTTGGGCAGGATTGGCGAGCGCCAACTCCACACAACGGACGGTATCACGAATATCTAGGAACCCGCGGGTTTGTCCGCCTTTGCCATAAACCGTTAGCGGATATCCGATCGCAGCCTGAATACAGAAGCGATTTAAGGCGGTGCCAAACACCCCATCGTAGTCGAGGCGGTTAATCAGCAGCTCATCCATCCCGGTTTCTTCGGTCAAAACCCCGTAGACAACCCCCTGATTAAGATCAGTGGCCCGCAAGCCCCAGATCTTACAGGCAAAGTGGATATTGTGGCTGTCGTGGACTTTGCTCAGGTGATAGAAGGAGCCAGGCTGCTTGGGATAAGGTAGGGTGTCTTTGCGGCCATTGTGCTCAATGGTGATATAGCCTTCTTCAATGTCAATGTTGGGGGTGCCATACTCGCCCATGGTGCCCAATTTAATCAGATGACAGTCGGGAAAGTCCTGCTTCATGACATAGAGCAGATTCAACGTTCCCACGACGTTGTTCATCTGGGTGAGAACGGCGTGTTCTCGGTCAATCATTGAAAAAGGGGCTGAGCGCTGCTCGCCAAAGTGAACCACAGCTTCCGGTTCAAACTGGTGCAGGGTTTTGCTCAAGAACTCGTAGTGATTGATATCGCCAATAAACAGGTCAATAGACTTACCGGTTAGATCCTGCCAGCGCTGGAGCCGTTGCTGAATCGGGGCGATGGGCGTTAGGGTCTCGACGCACAACTCCAGGTCCCAGTGGCGACGCACAAGGCTATCTAAAATCCCCACTTCGTGACCTTGATTGGAGAGATACAGGGCTGTTGCCCATCCGCAGTAGCCGTCGCCGCCAATAACCAGGACTTTCATCGTGTTAATCTTGCTTAGATGTGTTTAGTAAAAAATTGAGAATAGGGCTAATCTATCTCCTACCCAAAGTACCAGGAATATAACCCATTCATACCTAACTGAGGGGAAATTCTTAAATCGGCACTTCGTTGGCAAAATCCTTCCAGCGGACAAAATAAAATGGGCCGACTACCGCCCCCCAGAGATGCTCATCGGTCTGCGGGTCTCGGCCGCGATCGTGGGTGATAAACTTTTCTGAGTCAATCTCAAATTCGCTATCTAGATAGGTGGTTTGACCCTTGCGGACTACAATACAGGCTTTGCCCGGTTCAACCCTGCCCTTGAAGCTCTGGCCGGTCCATTCAACAACCATATTGCACCCTGGCAAGACAACTAGCTGCTCTGCACTTAGGGCCTGCAGGCGCTCAGGCTCACGGGAGGCACCATAAAAAGGCTTTTCGTCTTTCAGGGTATAGTTTTTTATTTCAATGTGGTCCTCCAGACTTAAGAGTTCTAAAACTCTGACCCGATAAGGTTCCTGAAGCATATAATCGTAGGCTTGCTCCACATACAGACCAATCCCTGGGAGTAAATTCCGGGGTAAAGGGCGCATACAAACGCGGATGTGGGCAAAAAAGGGAGGATTTTCAAATGCCTGGGCCTGGTTGCTAAAATCGGCTGCCATCCAGCGAGCCAGGGTGGCGGTGTCAGTTGCATGAGTCATAGATGACCTGAGCTGGATTGAGTTAAACGTTCTGGCTGAAACTATTGTAGGGCTTTGGGGCCCCTAACCTGGCTGAGCCTGACGACTGGGGACCAGCCGAAACAGCAAGAACTGGGTATTTTTTTGTGGCTCAAAGTTGTTATCACTCACCAGCAGCAAGCTCTGGTTCCCATCCTCAAGGCGAGGGCCTAGGGTCATGCCTTCTAAGTTTTCTAACTCAATTCCCAGTTGGGCCAAATCCAAAAGTAGCCGTTTTCGAATCGGCTGCACGCCTCTTAGATCTCCCTTAAGACTGGGAATCTGGGAAATATCTGTGGCGCCGCCGGTGGCAATTTGAAACAGTCGAGCACTATAGCCCCCAAAGATGCTGGCAGAGCGCTCCAAACTTAGAAAGTGACCGCCACTGTCTAAAGTAGCCAGTTCTACTAATCCATTTACCACAGCCCCAGCCGGGGGGGATGAAACTGGATACAGATGGGTTGAAATTAAAAGGGGCTCTGGTTCGCCAATCCAGTAGTGCAGCAGCCGAGCGCGAATTTCTTCGTCAGTGTCTGGATCGTAGTCTTGAAGCAGGGCTGACTCGGTGGCCGTAAACAGGCGATCGCCCTCTGGATTCAGGGCCAAAGCCTCAAAGCCCAGGTTGTCGGCCACCCCTCGTTCCTCAGCTCCCGCCTCTCCTGCCAGAAAGGTGTCTGGCAGCTTTAAGCTTTGCTGCCAAGCGCCGCTATCAAGGGCATACTCCCCAATTAAGGGCTTAACGCCTTTACGGGTAGCCCCTTCACTGGAGATAAACACCGATTGGTGGGCAGAAAGGGCAATGCCCTCCGGATCGATGGTTTCTTGAGCATAGGTTTCTCCTGTTTCTTGCTGCAGGGGGGTGATGCCGATTACGCTGACCTGATCCAACTGGGGGGAGGGATTTTTCCCCAAGTCAATTTTCAGGGTATAAAACCGGGCTGGGGCGGTACGACTGCGGTCATCAGAAAGGGCATAAAAAAGATTGTGCTGGCGATCGTAGTTTAGGGCTGATAATCCCCCCACCGTGGTGCCCTCAAAAGTAGTGGCTGGAAGTTTATACTCCCCTAACAGTGTTAGGGACAGGGGCAAAAAAATCCGGTCTTCGGCACTGACCTGGGGCAAACTACAGCCGCCAACGAGCAGCAGTAGGCCAAGGAATCCAGCGAACAGCCCTCTAAGACTTAAATGTATGAGGTTCATGATTCTGTGGCAATCAACCCCTTTAATTTGACACCTAGAGCGTTTGGATGGAATCTCTCTCGCGGTTAGGGGACAGCGACTAGAGCACTCTGAATTAGGTCTGAATGTCCGCTGGCGCGATCGCGATCAGTTTGAGCAGACCTTAAACCCTTGTAGGTCGAGGCTTCTACCACACCAAAGATAATGTGGGTGAAAATCGTGATCCAGTTACGAGCCATTGCAAACCAGGGAAAAAACAACGGTCAACGGATAGAAATTCATCAGATATCAGGATCAGCCAAACACTAGTCCTGCTAGCAAAGCTCTTTCCATATCCCACCTATCAATGACCCAGGCCAGGATCAGGACGTATGCAATCGATAAGATCAAGTGAACGACCAACGCGGTTACGAAAATACTAAGGTTGAAAGTGGCAGGCGGCGGTAGTACTTCCTTACCTAATATGATCGCCGCGATCATTCGAGGCGGTCTCCAGGGGCTGCTACCTCCAAATGTTGGCACCAAGAACATCTCCAGCATTAGCAAAGACAGTTCCCGTAATTAGCCCTGACCACAATACTGCTTTTACCTTCAACTTCAAAATGGATAAAGCCGAGCTTAGAGATTAAGGACAACTTTTGAAGTTTTGGGCTTAGAGATGCAGATCAGCACTGAACCCTCCTCAACTTCAGCCGTTGGAGTTTCAAAGTATTCCACTTCACCTTCGAGAATCCTGCACTCACAGGTGCCACATATGCCCTCTCGGCAACTGTAGGGAGGATTCAGATCATTCGCTTCGGCAAAGTCTAAAATGCTGTCTGCATCCGATTCCCAGTTAATAGTTTTTTTCGATTGCTTAAAGTCAATTTCCGCTCCTTCAACGCCATTTGAACCTTCCGTTGATGGGGGTTCAGAAGATCCTTTACTTGCTTTGATGAACGACTCAAAGAAGACTCGACTTTCAGGCACACCTGCATCCTTCAAGCCTTCGCGAAGAGATTTGAGGAATGGTGGAGAACCACACAGAAAATACTCTGCCTCTTGCGGGATCAGCGAGCGAATCAGTTCTGTATCCACATGGCCAGTGCTGTGGTAGTGGCCTGCATCTTCCGCTTGGGGACGACTGTAGGTGAAATGGAGGTGCAGGTTGGGATTCTGTTCGTCAACCGCCAACATCTCATCTCGAAAGGCATGAAATCTACCGTTCTTAGCACCATGCAAAAACCAGATCGGGCGATCGCACTTAAAACTAGCAGCTTTTGCCATGCTGATTAGTGGCGTAATTCCTACCCCATTGCTGGCTAGCACTGCAGGTAAGGACTTTGTTACATCCAGGACAAACTTGCCACTTGGGGGTTTTGCTGTAATGACAGAGCCTGCTTGAACCTGGTCATGCATAAAGTTAGAGGCCAAACCCGGTGGGACATCTAAGCCTTCCGGCATCGGTTCTCGCTTGATGGATAGACGATAGTATTCACGGGGTTCATTGTAATCTGATAGTGAATAGGTGCGGATGACAGATTTTTCCTGTCCGGGAATATCCAGTTTGATGGTGAGAAATTGACCGGGTTTGAAACTGACGATTTCGCCTTTATCTTCCGGTTGTAAGTAGAATGAGATAATTTCTTCACTCTCTTTCACTTTGCGAACTACAACAAAATTGCGCCAATCCTGACCAGTGCTACCGTCAGTTTGCTGAGATGGCTTATCACCTGCTTGCTTAGATTGTCCACTCGCCTTGCCTGCATAGACTAGACCCAGGAGCGCACCGCCACCTATTCCAGCTAGCGAAACATTCCTCGCCACTTTGTAGACTAATTCATTTTTGGGTTTGATCACTCCGAGCGCTACAACCGAAGTAAGCGCAATCATTGAACCTGCTATAACTGCCGCTGAGAGGCTGATCACCCCGAGCGCTACAGCAGAAGCGGGCGTGAGTTCTGAACCTGCTGTCCCCACTGCTATTAAGCTTTTACTCAATGAGTTTTTGATTGTTCTCAGGCCTGCGACCATGGTTATTTCCTATTTAATGGCTGAAACTCTTCTTGGTCAGTGAGGAATGTATTTCACTTCAGGCGTTCTATGCAGGTGGTCGCCGACGCGCAGCGCATTGGCAATAATCATCAGAGTCGGGTTTGACTAGTGTTAGCAGGGAAGAAGCTACTATCAACCACGTGGAGGTTGTCAACATCGTGGGGGCGGCAATTGAGATCCAAAACGGACAGTAACGGCTCAGTGCCAACTTTCGCAGATGTACCCGCGCTTGTACAACAACAGCTTTGGCCGATGCGATCTTTTCAGATGTCCACTTCAGAGCCGGACATTGTTAAATTTCCCTGTTACCTTTTCTACACTGCCTAATGGATAAAGTCGAGCTGAGACCCCAACTCTACTTCTAAGCCTAACTCGCTAAAAGATAATGCGAAAGCACCTTGGTTACACTTGCCTACGAGCGTCGCATTTTTAATCTTTTAGACTGTAAACCCTTATAGGTCCAGGCTCCTACTAAACCGAACACAAGGTGGGTGAAAATCGTGATCCAGTTACGGGCCATTGCAAACCAGGGAAAAACAATGGTCAACGGATAGAAATTCACCAGATACAGGATCAGCCCAAACACTAATCCCGCTAGTAAGGCTCTTCCCATATTCCATCCATCAATGATCCAGGCTAAGAGCAGGATGTAGGCAATCGATAAGATAAAGTGAACGACCAACGCGCTCACGAAGATACCAAGGTCGAAAGTGGCAGGCGGAGGTAATACTCCCCTACCTAAAATGATCGCTGCGATCATTCGGGGAGGTCCCCAAGGACTACCGCCTCCAAACACTGGCACCATGAACATCTCCAGCCCTAGGAAGATAGCACCCGTAACTAGCCCTGACCACAATGCTGTTTTGATCTTTTTCATCGTATTAATTCTTTTTGTAATAGTCTTTCTGAGTTGAAGGGGCAACCAGTGTAACGATTGGGCAGTCCTAAAAAAGTCAGATAAACGTACCTTGGAAACTTTTAGAATTTTCTATCCTGAGGATTTTAGAGGACTACCCATTTGCTTTGACTTACGAATCTTGCTCCGAGCGATTGACGCACTGCCCATGAGCATTCACAAAGTAGGGAACCACATAGGTGAGAGCGGCAGAAAGCCAGCGACCGCGATTCATTTCTCCCTTAGCAAGCGCAGGCCCTTGATTGATTGCAAACAAAATTGAGCCTACTAACACAGCCGTCTTTAAAGCTGTGGGCATAATCTCTTTATCAAGCAGGTAGCTACAGAAGCGCCAAAAAAGCTTCACTTTGTTTTCAGATCCTAGAGAATTAACGGGTAGACATTCGCGTAATCGTGACTTTGGCAACAGGGTTATCCCAGCCATGACGATCTACTGAGAGATCACCAACACCTTGAATGCCTTGATGCGGTTGGATCGGCTCTGTGGGGACTGTGGCTACCTCAGCATCTCGATTCATATTGGGGTCACCGGGTAGGGGTACCGGGCCCAAAGCAGTACAGGGATCGAATAGATCCATACTCTTCTCAGTTGTTTTCTCTCGACCTGCATCATAGCTATTGAGCATAAAGCTTTCTGAACCTGACTTTGGCAATTTCACTGCATCCAGCCCTGTGAAGCCGTCGTTGGTGCAGGCCAGCATTGTAGATATAGAGAACCTATCTCCTGGAGCGGCTTTGATCATAAAGGTGGCAGAATCACTCACAGGCTTACCCATCGCCATCTTTTGGGTACCGCTGGGACTTAGCGGTTTCATGACGTTTACTGCCTGGGTTACCTGCTTAGATTGATTGAAGAGCATGAACATTGGCATAGGTTTGCCGTCCTGGGCGATCGCGGCTAATGCATCCGATGCCATTCCTCCCTCTTGGAACATATGCATAGACTCTTTATGAGTCGCAGCCACAGGGGGGGAGAAGGGTTGCCCACTAGTGAGATTTTCAATAGTCACTTGGTAGGTGGCAAGACCTGGGCCACGAGTAGTATTCATAGAGCCTTGTCTTGCAGTCTGAGGAGTTTCATCATTCACAATATGAGCTGCTAAGTTGGGACCTCTGGTGACTAGACGTGGAAAGGCATTGGCAAATGCCGGAAGTGTACCTGTAAGTAAAGCCATCCCAGCTATACCAGCGGTAATAGAGGAGTTAATTAAGCGCATTATCAGTTTCCTTTCTTATTAGAAAAATTTAACTAGACCTTTCACTTAATCTTTGCTTGAACGATTAAGTCAGGAATGAATTTCTACTGAGAGAATTATTAGTTTTTACTGAGAAAGAAAAATAAAGAGGTGGGACTTATTGCACCTCTACCTATTGGCGAAGTACTTAGTCATTGAAGGCTATGTTCCTGAAGAGGAGCCGCTGATTATGTTGTTAGCGATCCAATCTCTAATTTCAGGATATTTTCACTAAGAAAAGATTATGAGAACTCAGAGCGGCAAATAATTTTGTAGTTGATTTTCCAGACAAACTTCCTAGGAAGGCATGAAATACTTAGCAGCCAATCTAGAAACGAACAATTTCTGGAAGTTACTTCTATAGATAGGAACAGCAAGATAAAATTTACGACTGAGAATTCGCTTTCTGGTGTATTTAATACCGATAACAGTGAATAAAAATGCACTTTTATATAGGTAATTTCATAGATAAAAGAACAATTTCAGTGCCTATCTAGGCATCGGCATCCTTGTCTGTAGAAAAATTCACAGAAGCAAAGGTTGCCCCTCAAGTTGGGGAGACATCCAGAAAAGGAATTCCGTTGGTAGGCTGGGGCAAGTTGACTAGAAAAACTGGTTTAGTTTGGTTGATCAATGAGGAGCAACTGCGTAGGCGACCAGTTGCCCTAGGCGCTGGCGTAAGGTTTCTAATCCTAGGCGCTGTGTGGCAGAAATAAACCCAGCCTGGGGAAACTCGGCTTGAGCCAGGGCTAGGGTTTCACTGTCTACTTGATCAATTTTGTTGAAAATAACTAGTGCCGGTCCAGGAGTAGAAGGCATCTCGGTTAGAACTGCCATCACCGAGCGAATATGACTGATCCAGGCGGGATGGGATAGATCGACAACATGGAGCAGAGCATCGGCCTCGGTGACTTCCTCCAGGGTGGCCCGAAAGGCATCCATCAACGGCGGGGGCAATTGATGGATAAATCCCACCGTATCCACCAGCAAAAAGGTTTGCAGTTCCTGAGTTAAGCCGGGAACCACCAGTCGCCGGGTTGTGGGATCGAGGGTAGCGAAAAGTTGATCGGCAGTGAAAACCTCGGCATCGGTGAGGGCATTAAGCAACGTTGACTTACCGGCGTTGGTGTAGCCAACCACCGCGATCGCAGGAACGCCATTATGCTGCCGCCGTTGTCTCATCCGGGCTCGATGGGCTTGTAATTGATTTACTTCTTGTTGCAGTTTATTGATTCGGCGTTGAATAGCCCGCCGCTCAGTTTCTAACTTGGTTTCACCGGGTCCTCGGGTGCCAATGCCACCGCCCAAACGAGACATGGCTTGCCCGCGACCCGTAAGTCGCGGCAGTCGGTATCCTAGCTGGGCCAATTCCACCTGTAGCTTCCCGG
>JBGTDP010000188.1:0-4277 GCA_041748255.1 Thermosynechococcaceae cyanobacterium
ATCCTCAATTGGATCTTGCATGGTGAAATCAAACTCAAGCAGTTCTTGCTTCCAGTAGGGCCACTCACTGCCATACAACAGGGCAACCTTCCACAAGCTATCGCTGGTTTTGAGCTTATTAGAGTCTACGAGCGATCGCACTTGGCGCTGAAACTTGACCATCGGGTGAAGTACCTGCTGGGTCATACCATCACTTATCATGATTTGAGTTGTATAAATGTTGCGAGCAAAGCTCAGTGATATCTTCAACACCCACGCATCGTCTGGGTTGCGTGACCTTAACTCTTAGCTTTTTATCCTAACATACCTGTTTTTGCAAGCCCTAGCGGCGAAGGAGAAAATCATTCACCCCCTGGGGCAAGAGCAACTGCGATCGAGGGGCAAGATTTTACAAAGCAGGCTTAAGGCAGCATTACTATTTTTGATCAAAATCATTAGCGCAGCTTATAACTTTAACAATAACTCCCCAGGGTCTAGCTCCAGATAAAAATTAATGGAACTCCTGGTCTGCTTAAGTTTCAAGAATTTCAGTCCCCTTCCCCAGCCTCGGCCCAAATTTAGTGGCCCCTGGGCCTGATTCTCTGGCATTGCCTGGGTGTGCCAGAAGAAAGATTGTCGCTTCCTTCATATTTTGTTACAAAGAGAAGGACCTTTGTAAACAGGACTGACAACTGGATGTTCGGTAGTCTTACCAGTTTAGCGGGCTCAAATAAAGCGGATGTTGGGGAGCGGCTGTTAAATACAGCGGCGAATCAGTCCATTCGTCATCTGTTTAGTCAGAGTGAGTCAGTTGAGGTTGATATCCGTTGCCAACCCTCAAGCAAGATCCTCCAGGGCAGCATTGATGGCTTTAAGATGAGCGGGACTGGCTTGGTCATACGCAGAGAGTTTGAAGTTGAGCGGATGTCCTTTGAAACTGATGCTGTGGCCCTTGATTTTGGCTCGGTCTTAAAAGGTCAAATCCGGCTGAAGCAACCCACCCAAGCGATCGCCAAGGTTGTGCTCTCAGAAGCAGGCATCAACAAGTCTTTTGCAGCGGAGTTAGTCAAAAAGCGGCTGCAGAATATTTCTACCCCGGAGCTAGCAGAGATTGCCGGGGAGGAGCCCGTCAGCTTTTCAGACGTATCCGTGAAGTTACTCCCCAACAATCAAGTTCAAATCTCTACCAAAGCTAATTTGCCCGAACAGGGTCTGGTGCCGGTAAATGTGATTTGTACCTTGGCTGTGGAGCGGCGGCGGCGAATTGCCTTTAATGATCCTCAGTTTCAAGCTCAGGAAATTCCAGATGAGATCGAGCCTGTGTCGCGGCAGTTAACCCAGGCCTTTGTCCAGATTCTAAATAACATGGTGGACTTAGACCGCTTTGACCTTGATGGCGCCCGTTTGCGGATTAACCGCCTTGAAACCCAAGATAAGCAGCTAATCTTCAATGGCTATGCTCAGATAGAACGATTTCCAAAAACCTAAGTCCTGGGGCTAAGCTGGCAAAATCCTTTCGATAGATGTTTGTTTTAAAGCTGGAACTCATAAAATGACAAGGGAAATCCTTTGTTGTAAATCTAGAGTTCAATCTATGGTTCGTTATCGGTCTATTTTGACTTGGGTTTTAGCGCTCGTTGCAGTTGTACTGGTCAGTTGCGGCGGCCCCAGTGCAACCATTGCCCCACCGACTTATACCTCTACACAAATTACTAGAATTCAGCAGTATGTTCCAGAGTTGCTGGATGCTCGAAACCGAATGGCAACAGAGTTGACAGCTGTGATTGAAGCGGGAGATTGGCAAGAAGTCAGCTCCTTTACCCACGGCCCTTTGGGGCAGGCTCTGCAAAACATGAATATTATTGCCCGCAATCTCCTGCCGGAGGATCAAAAACAGGCAAGGCAGTTATCCCGGCAAATCTTTGACAACTTGGTTGACATTGATCAAGCAGGGAATATCAATAACCCTTCTCTGGCAATGCAGCAGTACGCTGCCGTTGAAGAAGATTTTGATCAGTTTCTAGCCCTGATTCCCCAGCCACCGAAGCCTGCACCTGAGGTAGTAGCCCCTGAACCGGAGCAAACAATGCCCACTAGGATGGAAACTGAAAACATAGACGAATTAGACCCGGCCATGCCTGCCGAACCTGCCAATAATCTCACCTAGCCTGTGAGCCTTAAAGTTGGCATTGTTGGTTGTGGGGTTGTGGGGGCGGCGATCGCCTATGAGCTGAGTCGAGTTCCGGACCTGGCAGTAACAGTCTGCGATCGCCGCGATCCCCAAACCTGGGAAGCCACAGGCGCTGCCTTGGGCGTTTTGATGGCAGCGATTAGCCAAAAACGCCAGGGGAGGGCTCTACAGCTGCGGCTGAGTAGCCTTCAGCGCTATGAAACCCTGATTCCAGAACTTGAGGTGCTGACCCAAGAACGGATTGCCTACAACCGCCAAGGGATTCTGCGGCTGTGCTTTGATTCAGCAGAGCTGGAGCGCTGGCAGCAGCTAGCAGTAACTCGCTCTGCCCAAGGCTATTCGTTAGAAATTCTAGATTCTAAGGCGGTGGAGGCAGCCTATCCAGAGCTAGCCCCGGCCAGCTCCCTAGAAACTGGAAATTCTCTAGCAGGTGGGCTTTATTCTCCCCAGGACCGCCAGGTTGATCCGGTCAAACTCACCCAGGCCCTGGTTAAAGCTGCGCAGATGAATGGAGCCGAAGTTCGGTTTCAATCTCAAGTGCAGGGATTCACAACCCGTCACAGCCAACAGGGTCGGCAGGTCGAGCAAATCCAAACCCCCACCGGCTTGATCCCCGTGGACAGGCTGATTTTAGCTTCCGGATTGGGGTCCACTCCCTTGAGCACAGCCCTGGAGCAACGGATTGAGATCCGCCCGGTTCTGGGACAGGCCCTGCACCTGCGGCTTCAGGAACCGCTAACCTATCCTCGACCTGTAATTAGCGGTGAGGATGTGCATTTAGTTCCCCTAAACCCTGAGGAACTCTGGGTGGGCGCAACAGTAGAGTTTCCTTCAGATTCAAAACCAGAAGAAATACAACCCAATCCCCAGCAATTAGAAGCTCTCCGCCAGCAAGCGATCTCATTGTGCCCGCAACTGGCAACGGCTACAGTCCTAAGCACCTGGTCAGGTTTGCGGCCTCGACCTTACAACCGTCCAGCCCCGCTGATTGAACCCTTGCCCGATTATAAAAATGTGCTTTTGGCAACCGGACACTATCGCAATGGGGTGCTGCTCGCCCCGATTACCGCCCTCAAGATCCGGGAGCTTTTAAATTCTGTTCAAACCTAGGTGCTATGTCAGTTGATTAACTGCGGATAGGGCATCACCCAAGGTATCTTGCTAAAAGGTTTGAACGTAACCGGGCTAAATTTTGTCGTTATTGTGTGTTTGCTCCTATGCCTTTTCCTAGAGCCAGTGGTCTTCTGCTGCATCCAACCTCGTTGCCGGGTCCTTTTGGGATTGGGGATCTAGGACAGGCCGCCTACGGGTTTATTGATTTTTTGCAGCAGAGCAATCAGCAACTCTGGCAGGTTTTACCTTTAGGACCCACGGGCTACGGCAACTCGCCCTACATGTGCTATTCCGCTATGGCTGGCAATCACTTACTGATTAGCCTGGAGGACCTGCGCGATCGCCAGCTTTTAAGCCAGGATGATTTAGATCAGTTTCCGAAATTTCCTCCAGAGCAGGTTGCCTTTGATGCGGTCATTGCCGCCAAGATCCCGCTGTTGCGCCAGGCTTGGCAAACCTTTGATATTCAAGCCTCTCCCTCCCAACGGGATGAGTTTGCGACTTTTTGTCAGACTAAAGCTTACTGGCTAGACGATTACGCCTTGTTTATGGCCCTCAAGGATGCCCACCATGGTCAGCCCTGGAACAGTTGGCAGCCAGTGATCGCCCACCGAGAATCAGCTGCCTTAGAACAGTGGCGGCAGAAGCTGGGGGCAGAGGTTTATTTTCAGCAATTTTTACAGTATGAATTTTTCCAGCAATGGTCGCGGTTGAAGCACTACGCTAACGATCGGGGGATTCAAATTATTGGCGATATTCCGATCTATGTCGCCCACAACAGTGCCGATGTCTGGGCCCATCCCCAAAATTTCCAGCTCGATCCCGAAACCGGAGAACCAGCTTTGATGGCTGGGGTGCCCCCCGATTACTTCAGTGACACCGGACAGCTGTGGGGAAACCCGATCTACAACTGGGAGCACATGCAGCGAGATCGCTTCGGGTGGTGGATACAGCGCTTCCAGGCCATGTTGGATTATGTCGATTTAATCCGAGT
>JBGTDP010000189.1:0-18840 GCA_041748255.1 Thermosynechococcaceae cyanobacterium
CCCAAATCTTTGCTGTCGCCCGTAACTTCGCCCTGAATCTGTATCGTTCCAACGAATTCGAGAATATGGCTCAGGCAGAACGGCGATGTAAATTTGGTCTAGACACGCTCAAACGCATTTTTAGAATGAAATAGCCCTGGGTTTCGCTCAATGTACTGGTTGATTTCGTCTTGGTGGTCACTGTAGTAAGTTAATGCTCCAAAAACTTGTCCCAATGTTAGATGAGGCAACCCCTTTGGGATTTCCTCTGGTGTAACACCCATCCGCCAGGTTTCAACGATTGCTCTGACAGGTGTACGGGTTCCTAGGACAATAGGTTCGCCATGGAGAATCTCATCATCCCGGACAACATAAAGATATTCCGTTGCTTGAACCATGATCACCTCTCAAGCCGACTATCCTCTATTGTATTGTTCAGGTTAACTATCCCAGCGCCGTAAAGGGCATCACAAATCATTGGAACTCCTGTATTGAGGCTACCTGTAGGAACCAGAAGTTCCTATCAGGGGTTCAACTTAATCGTCAATCTCGCAGCACATATCCGACGCCCCGAACGGTCTGAATTAACCGCTTTTCGTCACTGGCTTCTAGTTTCAGGCGCAGGTAGCGGATATAGACCTCGATAATGTTGGAGTCCCCCATAAAGTCATAGCCCCACACTTCTTCCAGGATGCGATCGCGGGTAATCACCTGCCGAGGATGGACCATCAAATGCTCCAGCAGATCAAACTCTTTGGCCGTCAGTTCAATCTGGCGATCGCCCCGAAACACTTCCCGAGTTTGCCGATCTAGGCGCAAATCATTAAATTCGCGTAAATCTGGATTCTCCTCCTGGTTCCGGCGCAGGTGGGCGCGAACTCTGGCCAGCAACTCCTCAATGCTAAAGGGTTTAACCACATAGTCATCGGCTCCGGCATCTAAACCCGCCACGCGATCGCTGACTTCATCCTTGGCTGTCAACAACACAATCGGAACTTTATCGCCTGTTGTTCGCAGGCGGCGGCAGACCTCCAGCCCCGATAACCCTGGCAGCATCCAATCTAAGAGAATTAAATCCGGTTGAGATTCGCGGGCTGTCGATAATCCTGAAAAACCATCCAGGGCCACACTGACCTGATAGCCTTCGTAACCCAGCTCCAGCTCAATAAAGCGAGCCAGTTTCTGATCATCCTCTACCAGCAAGATGTGGGGGTTCATGATTCCTGTCTGGGTAACATGACACTAAAGGTACTGCCTTGGCCGAACTGAGAACGGACGGTGACGCTGCCCCCCATTTCCTCAACTAGGGTTTTTACAATTGCCAAACCTAAGCCGCAGCCCCCGGAGGTGCGAGTCCGGGCTTGATCAACGCGATAAAATCGCTCAAAAATCCGCGCCTGTTGCTGTAGAGGAATCCCGCAGCCGCGATCGCTGACTTGGATTCTAGCCGCCTTTTCTAGGCTGTCTAGGGTTACCGTAATTGGCTGATCGGCGGGGGAGTATTTCACAGCGTTATCAATTAGATTCAGGAGAACCTGGATTAGGCGGTTGCGATCGGCTTTGACCACGATGGAAGATTTGCCTGTCTCAATTTTAATTTTCTGATGACTAAATTGTTCAGCCATGCCTGCAACTTCCAGCACCAGATCGTTAAGGCTCAGCGATTCTAAATGCAGTTGCAAAAAACCACTCTCGGCTCGGGCCAAGTCTAACAAATCTTGCAGTAGTTGAATCGTCCGGGCTGACTCAGAAGAGGCAACCTCCAGCGCTTCCCGCTGGGGGTCGGTGAGATTGTCCCCCCGCCGCAAAATGCTTTGAAGATAACCATGCACAATCGTCAGCGGCGTCCGCAGCTCGTGGGAGACATTGCTGACAAATTGCCGCTGTTGCTCCCAAGACTGGGAGAGCCGCCCCAACATTGTATCGAGGGTTTGGGCAAGTTCTTTGACTTCGCTGGGGGCCTGGTCCAGGTGGATCTGAGCCTGCTCTAAGTCATCGGCAGATACGGTCCCAGCAATTTGGCTCATCTGCCGCAGGGGCCGCAGCGATCGGTGGACATAGACCGCAATGACAACGGCAATCACCAGAACCGATAAGAAGCTGGCAATTCCCAGGCTTTGAATCACTGAGCGAAACATGCCTTCATCGTGGGTAATATCTACTGCCACATAGGCTTGCCCAACTGTGGTTCCGCCAATCTTCAGCGGACTTGCACACAAAATCAGGGAGCGTCCACTTATGCGGCGAACCTGGGGAATGGCGGATACGCCTGAAGCAGAGCGCAACTTAGCAGCACCTTGCCATTGCGAAGTTGACAGGGTTTGAGACTGGGCAACCAACCTGCTCTGGGGATCTACAACCCAGATAAATAGATTAGACGTTGAGCGATTTTGAATTGCCTTTTGCAGACTTGCTGCCACGGGCATCATTTCACTATAGAGTTGCACGTCCTCCTGAAACCGCTCAGCAACTACGATCTCATTTTGCTTGTGGCTGGCAACCAGAACTCGCTGCATTCTCCAGCCAGTCCAGGTTGCCAGACTGCCGAGTCCAAAAAATGCCACGAGTGTAATCCCAACGGTCAACCGAAACCGCAGGGAAGATGGATCAATGCGCTTAAGTCCAGGAGCGATCGCGATCAGTCGTTTGTATAGGGAGCCTCTATAGAACATTAACTCGTTTTTACTGGTTGGGCGATTGGTTCAAATTCCAACTGCTGGGCCTGATTTGGTTTCCCGTAAAGGTTAAACATCATGGTTGGTTGATCAACAAGGGTTTCAATTCGGTGAATGGCCTCCGGCATAAAACCAATTGTTTTCCCTGGCAGCAGTGCATGGCTTCCAACAGGTCGAAACCTGATCCCTACTCTGGAGTAGAGGGCTGCTAAAAGGTATTTTTCTCCTGACCGGCTAGGAGGGTAACAACCCCCCAGGTGCAGTGATAGACCAGTCGGCTTCAGGATTCGGCTCCAAGTAGACAGTTTGCAGCCAGTCAACATAGGTGAGCAGTCGCTGGACCCGAGGATTGATGGCCTACAGCTACTTCACTGTCACGTTTTGGAGAACGTCTTCTAACTCAATCAGAAACCGATAAAGTTACCCGACCTCACAGCTTGCTTCCAAAAGTTTCGGAACTTAATTTAACTGTAATCGGAATTCATCGAGGGAAAATGATATTTCCCTGAGGAAATCACTGTTTTTTCTGAGAAGAATTCAGATGCATTTCTATAAAGTTCTCCTCCTAAAGTTCCCTCTCAGCCCAAACTCATCTTGCCAGGGTTTAATAGACTGGCAACTCAAAATTTATCGAGTCTTTAATATGAAGCTGAATTAAAACTAACGTCTTAGTGCCAGGGGCTGCTTCAGCCTAGGTCTTGGGTTGTAATAATCCATGCAAAGCTAAGACCCAGTCTGATACTGACCCGTACAGGCAAATCCCTGCAAGGCCAAGGGCAACCCTTGCACCCCTAAAAACTAGATCAAGTTATCTTAAACAATAGTCCTGAAAATAGTTTTGCTCCAGGCCAATCGAATAGATTCTTAGGGTTGCATCCAATGGGCAAAACTACAGCGACAGAAAACTCATCTCTGGAGACTTCCGGTGACCTATCTAGAATCAGCGGCAAAATTTTACAGTCAAGTGGCCCAAACCCCTGAGGTAGGTCTGTGCTGTGTCCAAACCAGTCCTCTGCAACTGCCAGAGCTAAAGGTTCCTCTCTCCATGCAGGAGATGAATTATGGCTGTGGGACCACAGTACATCCGGCAGAACTAAGTGGTCAGCCTACAGTTTTGTATGTGGGCGTTGGTGGGGGCTTAGAAGCCCTTCAGTTTGCCTATTTCTCTCGCAAACCGGCAGGGGTGATTGCCGTGGAGCCGGTGCCGGAAATGCAAGCAGCGGCGGCGCGGAATCTTGAATCGGCGGCGGCGGAAAATCCCTGGTTTGATCCTAATTTTGTAGAAATTCGCGCCGGAGACGCCTTTGCTCTCCCGGTTGAGGATCAGTCAGTGGACGTGGTGGCTCAGAATTGCCTGTTTAATATTTTTGAGCCTGCAGATCTGACCCAGGCGCTGCAAGAGGCTTTTCGGGTCCTGAAGCCAGGAGGCCGATTAATTATGAGCGACCCGATCGCCACCCGCACCATTCCCTCTCATTTACAGCAGGATGACCGCCTGCGGGCGATGTGCCTCTCAGGGGCCCTCACCTACGAGGAATACATTCAGCGGATTGTTGGGGCTGGTTTTGGTCAGGTAGAAATTCGCGCCCGCCGTCCCTATCGACTCCTGGACTGCCAGAGTTACGATCTGGAGACCCCTTTGCTGCTAGAAAGCTTAGACTCGGTTTCGTTTAAGGTTGCTATTCCAGCCGATGGCCCCTGTATCTTCACTGGCAAAACGGCAATTTACGCTGGTTCAGAATTAGCCTTTGATGATCAAGCTGGCCATGTTCTTCAGCGAGGAATGCCCGCAGCCGTCTGCGATAAGACCGCCGCCAAGCTGGGTGCTTTTCCAGAAATTTTAACCACAGATGCCACCTGGCACTATGACGGCGGCGGTTGCTGCTAGGGGACTCGGAACTGCTTAGCTCGACTTTCTGTGCTAATGATATGAACTGAGTTTCATATCATTAGTTGTTCCAATTAACCTAGCTTCTATTAGCTCAAAACTATGGATCAGTATTATCAACCTCAACACCTAGCCAACTTTAGTCAGATCAGCGAAGGCAGTCCCGAACTCGGCAAAAAATTCTTTGACTACTACGGGGCGGTGTTTCAAGATGGGGCCTTGACAGCTCGGGAAAAAGCGCTGATTGCCCTGGCGGTTTCTCATGCGGTTCAGTGTCCCTACTGCATTGATGCCTACAGCAAAGACTGCCTCCAGCAGGGGGCAGACCTTGAGCAGATGACCGAAGCGGTGCATGTGGCAACAGCGATCCGGGGTGGCGCCTCCCTGGTTCACGGTTTGCAAATGGTCGATCACGTCAACAAGGTGGCAATGTAGGGACGACTTTGTGGAGTTGTGAGTTCTGAGTTGTGAGTTTTGAACTTTCCAACTCAGAACTCAACCCTCAAAACTTAAAACGGATTCAGGAATTCCCCATGGTTGAGACATCACAAACCTTAGCAGGACCGAAACCAACGACCTCGTTGCAATGGCGGCGATCGCCCCTGGCAGATCCCCCAGCTCAACTGAAAACCTTGGCAAGGGTAGATCTGTCTAATACTCCTGAGCAGGGAGATTTTTCTGCTACCCTATCCAATCATGGTTGGGAAGCATTGCCACCCGCGGAACTGGAAATCTTTCAAATTAACCTCGGCAAGTTGTGCAATATGACCTGCCGTCACTGTCATGTCGATGCTGGCCCCGATCGCGCTGATGCGATGATGAACCGGGAAACAGTAGAGGCTTGCCTGCGGGCCTTGGATCAAACCACCGCTCACACGGTGGATATAACTGGCGGGGCCCCGGAGCTGAACCCCCACTTTCGCTATCTGGTGGATCAATGTGTGGCCCGAGGCAAACAGGTAATCGATCGCTGTAATCTCACGGTGCTACTGTTGCCCCGGATGCAGGATTTGCCCCAGTGGTTTGCCCAGCGCGGGGTAGAGATTGTCTGCTCTTTGCCCCACTATCGTCGCCGTAACACCGATGCCCAGCGCGGAGATGGCACCTTTGAGCAATCGATTGAAGCCCTGCATCGGCTGAACGCTGTCGGCTATGGTCAAGGGGATTCCCACAAACAGCTCACCCTGGTTTCGAATCCCACCGGGGCCTTTCTCTCCAGCAATCAAGCTTCCATGGAACAGGAATGGAAAGCCGGTCTAGAGAAAAACTACGGCATCCGCTTCGATCGCTTGATTGCCATTAACAATATGCCCATCTCCCGGTTTCTAGAGTGGCTGCAACAATCGGGAAACCTGGAAGATTATCTGGAACTGTTGGTGAATGCCTTTAATCCGGCCACGGTTTCGGGCCTGATGTGCCGTAATACCTTGTCGGTGTCCTGGGATGGACGGCTGTATGACTGTGACTTTAACCAGATGCTGGATTTAGAAGTTGAGCTTCCCGGAGCCGACCGACCCCACATCCGCGACTTTGACCCCACCCTGCTGGCCCAGCGCCAGATTGTCACTGGCCGCCACTGTTTTGGTTGCACCGCCGGGGCCGGGAGTTCCTGTGGCGGGTCAATTGAGGCTTAAAGGGTGACTTGATGAAATCCCCCTGGCCAGTCACTGATTGTAGCGATCTCCTCAAGGTTCTGGCAGATCCAACTCGATTTGCCGTCCTAAACATCCTGATGGCCGGTCCCCGGCACGTCGGCCAGATCAGCGCCCTCCTGCACCTGGAGCAAAGTTTGCTTTCTCATCACTTAAGAGTCCTGCGCCAGGCCAGGTTTGTCGTTGCTCAGCGGGATGGTAAGGCGGTGCTTTACCGTCTAGCCCCGGAGCTGAAATGTTCCCCTGCTAGTAGCGGCCTTAATCTCGGCTGCTGTGTGCTTCAATTTAACCCTCAGTCCTCTTTAGCCCCCCTCCGCAATGAAACCCTGGTTTAAAGCTTCTGTCCTTCCCCTGGCCCTAGCCACCCTCTGGCTGCAATCTTGCACCCAGTCGCCAGAGGCAGCTACGTCCGACGCCGACAGCCTGCAGGGCAAGCTGGTTTTAACCGGCTCTAGCACTGTGGCCCCCTTAGCCAGTCAAATCGGCAAGCAATTTGAACAAGCCCATCCCCAAGTCCGAGTAGATGTGCAAACCGGTGGCTCCTCCCGGGGGATTACCGATGTCCGCCAGGGGGTGGCTGATATTGGCATGGTTTCTAGGGCTTTAAAGCCGGAAGAAAAAGATTTAAAGTCCTTCCCGATCGCTCGGGATGGCATTGGCGTGATTGTCCATCGGGACAATCCGGTTCAAGCGCTAAGTGACCAGCAGCTTGTTGATATCTATACCGGTAAAACTATTAACTGGCAACCGGTCGGGGGGCACAAGGCACCGATCACGGTGGTGAATAAAGCCGAGGGCCGCTCCACCCTGGAACTCTTCCTGGACTATTTTCAGCTTAAAAATTCCCAGATACAGGCTCAGGTGGTGATTGGAGACAATGAGCAGGGAATCAAAACCGTGGCTGGCAATCCCCAGGCAATTGGCTATGTCTCGATTGGGACTGCCGAGCACGACATTGCCAACAATACCCCGATTAAGCTGCTCCCAGTGGGGGGAGTGGCGGCTTCAACCCAGACCGTTCAGCAAGGTACTTTTCCCCTGGCCCGTCCCTTGAATTTAGTGACTAACACCCCGCCGCAGGGGTTGCAAAAAGAGTTTATTGACTTTGCCCAGTCCCAGGAGGTAGCAGAGATTGTTCAACAGCAGAATTTTGTCGCGATCGCGAAGTGACCAGATCCTGGTCTGGAGTCTGCGGGGCTTGGCTGCTCTGGCCGGAGCGATTGTGGGTTTAATTGGCCTGTTTCTAGTCTTAGAATCGCTTCCCGTCCTCCAGCAGGTGGGACCCGCCCGTTTTTTCACAGATGCAGCCTGGAATCCCCTGGAAGGACTTTATGATCTGACCCCAATGCTCTGGGGAACGCTATGGGTCACCCTGGGCTCAGTCTTGGTCGCCACCCCCCTGGGAATTCTCTCGGCGGTATTTTGCCAGTTCTATGCCCCTGCCAGGATTGCCAGTTTCTATCGACGCTTGCTTGAACTTCTGGCGGGGATTCCCTCGGTTGTTTACGGCTTCTGGGGCTTGGTGGTTCTGGTGCCGTTAATTAACCAGATCCACCCCCCCGGCACCAGCCTCTTAGCCGGAATTGCAATTCTGACGATGATGATTTTGCCAACGATTGCCCTGGTGGCAGCAGCCAGCTTTGCCAAAGTTCCTCCTGCTTACCTTCAGGAGGCAGCGGTTCTGGGTCTGTCCCGGTGGACCACTATCCAAGCGATAGTGTTGCCAGCCGCCAAGTCTGGATTGTTCACAGGCGTCGTTTTGGGAACTGGCCGGGCGATCGGCGAGACGATGGCAATTTTAATGGTCTGTGGCAATGTTGTGCAGATGCCCCGCAGCCTGTTTGAGCCCCTGCGGACTTTAACGGCGAATATTGCTCTGGAAATGGCCTACGCCACCGGCGATCACCGTTCAGCTCTATTTGTCAGTGGCCTGGTGTTGCTAGGGCTGGTTGTGGCTCTGGTGGCCATGGCAGAGGCTCTTAGCCAGGGGCAGATTTATGAATGATAATCAAGCATTTGGGAAGCAGCACCGGGATTGGTTACCAACCTTCCTTGTCTGGGCGGTTGCCCTTGGGGTCACAGGCATCTTTGCCTGGATTCTAGGGGATATTCTCTGGCACGGTGCTGCCCAGATCTCTTGGGAGTTTCTAATTAGCGAGCCGGAGGATGCCGGTCGGGCCGGGGGGATTGGACCGATTCTGGTCTCTACGTTGTTAATCCTAGGGGTGTGTCTGGTAGTCTCTGTGCCGATTGGGGTTGGCACCGCAATCCTGTTGGCGGACCTGAGCACCACCGACACGCTGTTTAGTAATCTAGTCCGCCGCAGTCTCGATGTTTTAGCCGGGGTGCCCTCAATTGTCTTTGGCCTGTTTGGGAATGTTTTCTTTGCCAAGACCTTGGGCTTGGGCTTTTCAATTCTCTCCGGGGGACTGACCCTGGCCTGTATGGTGTTGCCGATCCTGATCCGCTCGGCGGAGGAAGGGTTAAGGGCAGTGCCACCTGACTACCGCCTGGGAGCCGCTGCCCTGGGTTTCTCCCGCACAACTACGCTGGGGCAATTGCTGCTGCCAGCGGCAGCCCCAGGATTGTTAGTGGGTGTGGTGTTAGGGATTGGCCGGGCAATGGCGGAAACCGCTGCCTTGATCTTCACCAGTGGCTATGTGGATCGGATGCCAGAATCTTTGTTGGATTCCGGGCGGGCTCTGTCACTGCATATCTTTGATCTATCAATGAATGTGCCAGGAGGCAATGCCAATGCCTACGCTTCGGCATTGGTTCTGTTGGCCTTACTGCTGGTAATTAATGGCGTGGCAGCCTGGATCGCTGAGCAATGGTTACATCGGAGGCTTATCCCTTGATGAAGTTCCTAGAATCTCCCGGGACAGTCCAGTCCCTAGAACAACCCCAGCCCCTGCTCCAGACCACCAATTTAAGCCTGCACTACGGCTTAAAACCAGCTTTTAGGGATGTGTCTCTGGTGGCCCCAGCTGGCAGTATCACGGCGTTGGTGGGTCCCTCTGGCTGTAGCAAAACCAGCTTTCTCAGTTGCCTAAATCGATTAACAGACCTGATTCCCGGCGCTCAAGTGTCTGGCCAGATCCGTATCGGGGATCGAGATATTCGCCAGCCCTCCCTTAATCTGATTGCCCTGCGTCGCCGGGTGGGAATGATCTTCCAAAAACCAAATCCCTTTCCGTTATCAATCTGGAAAAACCTGGCGCTGCCCTTGCGCGAACATGGCCTGGGCAATCGCCACCAAGTCGATCAGATCATTGAAACCACCCTCCAGGATGTGGGGCTGTGGGATGAAGTCAAAGATCGACTCAAGGCTCCGGCCCTGAAACTCTCTGGAGGCCAGCAACAGCGGCTTTGCATCGCTCGGGCCTTGGTGCTGAAACCAGAAATACTGCTCATGGATGAACCCTGTAGCGCGCTTGATCCTCTTGCCAGCGGCATCGTTGAAGATCTGATTGCCCGTCTCCGGCAGCGGTACACCGTGATCATTGTTACCCATAACCTCGCCCAGGCCCGCCGGATTGCTGACTATACGGCCCTGTTTTGGGTTCAGGAGGGTGCGGGTCAGTTGGTTGAGCACGGAGCCACCCAGCAGATCTTTGAAGCACCGCAAGTAGAACTAACCGCTGCCTACGTAGGGGGAATGCGGGGATAAACTTGACGCTAACGCTGCGTCAGGTTTGTAGGATGCAAAGGTGCAGTGAATTAAGCAGAATGCACCATGGAGTCTCATACCAAATCATTTATCAAGTGAACTGCATTGCTAGAGCATCCAAGATGTAGTCATACCCTGTGAGCGAGGCTACACTCTGCTGGGTGATAGTAAACTCATTACTCTAGCTCAGCCAGGGTCGGCTAGCCTCTTCCAGAGCTGATACTTCTTCAGAGCTCAAACTCCAGCCCAAGGCTCCGGCATTTTGTCGTGCCTGCTCAGCCGCCTTAGCCCCAGGAATTGGAATCACATCCTGGGCAATCAGCCAATTGAGGGCAACCTGGGCCGGAGTGCGATCGCGGGTTTTGCCAATCTGAGCCAATAAATCCACAACCGGAGCTATTTTTTCGAGGCCCTGGCGCTTAAACCGGGAATCCAACCGTCGGGCTCCAGTGGGGGATTTTTCAGGAGTATATTTCCCTGTCAATAATCCTTGAGCTAAGGGACTGTAAGCCAGAATTTTCACGCCCAGTTGGTGGGCTGTTTTTAGAATATCCTTAGACTCAATTTGGCGGCTGAGGAGGGAGTAGCGAACCTGATTAACTGCCAAGGGCACTCCCTCGGCAGCCAGAAGTGTGTGGGCCTGGGTCATCTGCTCAGCACTATAATTACTGACTCCCACCGCCCCAATTCTGCCTCGCTTAACTTCCGCTGCCAGGGCTTTAAACAGGGTTTCTTGGCTCATGAGAAAGTCAAAGGGCCAGTGAACTTGATACAGGGTTATATGGTCAACTTGTAGGCGACTTAAGCTGTTGTCGAGGGCCTTAGCCACTGACTCACCACTCAACCGCCAGGGCAGCGGTCCGTACTTAGTGGCAATCTGAGCAGAAGTGTTGGTAGAGTGCATGAACTGTCCCAGAAGTCGCTCTGACTTCCCCAGGCCATAGACTTCGGCGGTGTCAAAGAAAGTAACCCCAGCCTCCACCGCAGCTTCAAAAGCTGCTTCAACCTGAGCCGCCCCGTAGCCGTCGCCGTACCCCCAAAATAGCTTGTCTCCCCAAGACCAGGTGCCAATTCCTAAGGCAGGGACTGTGGGACCGTTGGGTCCTAGGGTTGTAGTATCCATATCCTAAGCTTGATCCATGTGATTGAGCAGTTGACGAATCAGGGGGACATCCTCAACTTGAGGGTTCCGGGCGAGATAGATTTTGAGATCCTGGCGGGACTCATCCCATTGACCCATTTGATAGTAGAGAATTCCGCGATCGCGAATTTCTGCTACCGCATTAGGCAACACAATTAAAATCTGCTCAATCACCTGCAGGCATTTGGTCACTTGATTTTGCCGCAGATAGATATGTTTGAGGTTTATCAGCATCCGAGCTAAAAATTGATGGGGGCTGATTGGTTTGAGAAATTCAGGCTGCAAAGTTTCAGTCGAGCCAAAAATTTCTTTGAGCCGTTCTTGACAGTCCTGAGCAAACAGGATTTCTCCCCGATAAAACGGATCAACGTAGACGTCCATATCCGGCAGATCAGGACGAAGCAAAAAATGACCTGGCATCCCCACCCCAACCATCGGCAAGCCAATTTGCTGGGCAATTTCGATGTAGACCAGTGATAGGGTGATTGGGATTCCGGTCCGGCGGTCAATCACCTCATTTAAGAAGCTGTTGCGAGGATCGTAGTAGTCGCTGGTGTTGCCGCTAAAGCCTAGATCTTCGTACAAATATTGATTAATCGTTTGAATGATGCGCAACGGATATTGCTCCTGGGGGAGGCGGTTTTTAACCTCCCTGGACATCTGGGCTAGCTGCTCAAGATAACGCTCCACATCTAGGTCTGGGTATTCTGCTTGAGCAATATAGAGGGCTGCCTGAGCCAGGCTAAAATCTCGTTGGTGGATAACCTGATAAAAATGTTGGTGGGCAAGGGAGAGGTCCATAATGCTTTTTATAATAGCGGGGTGAGTTTACTTACACCTCATTCCCAAGAATTAGTCGCGTTCTTGGATCTAAAGCCGGTTTAACCAGAATTTAGGAGAAGCCCTTGCCAACTGGTGATAAAAATAGTCGCAGCGACAGTTTCAAGCCAGGACTGTTGCTGTTGCTGGTTTGCCTGATTGCAACTGTTATAGCGATCTACTTAATTGCTGGAATTGACCCTGAGCAGCTGCGAACTGGTGTCAAGCAGGCTGGGGGATGGGCTCCGGCTGTCTACATTGCCGTTTATGTCATAGCAACACTACTAATCCTTCCTTCGACAGCCCTTAACTTAACGGGTGGAGCAGTCTTTGGGCCGTGGATGGGGACTGTCTGGACCAGTATTGCTGCCCTGCTGGCGGCTGTGCTCGCCTTTGCTTTTACCCGAACTGTCGGACGGCAAATAATTACTGATCGACTGGCGGGGCGCTGGCAAGCCATGGATGCTGAAATTCGCCTAGGCGGGGTATTTTACCTGTTTGCGATACGCTTGCTGCCGATCATTCCCTACGGGTTGGTGAATTTTGCAGCGGGGTTAACTTCTATTCGCTTCCAGGACTATGTGTTAGGGACAGCGTTGGGAACCGTTCCAGGTATTCTGCCGTTTGTGCTTTTGGGTAGTTCTGGCCTTAAGGCGCTGCGCACAGGGGATATGCTGCCCCTTTTGGGGGCCTTGAGCTTAACCGGGTTGCTGGTTGCCAGTGCGACCTGGTATCGCCATCGCCGCCAAGGACGCCAGGCGGCTTTAGTAGCGCTAGAAAAATCCCCAGCAGACTCGACGGAATCAGCTGGGGATTTTACTGCTAAAGAGTCTAAGGAGCGCTAAAAGGCGACTTTGCGATCCAGCTCGGCTGTGAGTTGTTGCCGATGCTGCTCAACAACTTCTAGCTCTGCCAGGTGGCGGTTAAAGTTGACAATTAAATTTTCTGGCAGCTCAGCTGTAAGGCAGGTTGCTTCATATTCAACTTCTAGGGCAGTCAGAATCTGGCTATACCCCTCAATTAACTGCTGATCATAGGCTAGCTGCTGCTGTAAAATTTCTAGAACCCGCTTAATCAATTCCCGTCGCTGTTGTTGTAGTGCTTCTGGCAAGTTGGCCAGTTTTTCCTGGAGAGCATGAAACTTTTCTGCCACCGCCAAGTGGGCTGCTTGATCGGTTTGCAACCCGGTCAGGCGGTTTTGAAGTTGAACCTGTTGCCTAAGCAATTCTCCCTGGCGCTGGAGTTGGTGAATCTGTTGCGGGGTTAAGGGAGATCGTCCTAAGAACCGCCGCCAGGTCGTCACGCCAGCCGTTACTCCCACCGGTAGGCTAGCTAGCAGGTCAACGGAAATTGCCTGTGGGGCCAGCACGGCCAGGATGCCTCCACTGAGGACAGTGGAGATCGCCCCAACCTTTAGAGCTAGCCTGCGACTTTTTTGTCCTGGTTTGAGCAGATGGATAGTTTCTTGGGTCGTGCGGTTGATCAAGGTGATCACCTCAGACTTGCCCTTGCCAGGGTTAAGGGAAATTACAACGATTTGATCTCCTTGACATAAGGACAGGGTCTCGGCTTCTGATGGAGTAGTGATGCGCGAAGCAATCACCTGGCCTGCTGATGGCTCTAAACGCAGGTCATAGTGACGACAAGCCCGAGGCGGCTTTTGCTTGGCGGCAGCGGTTTCAACTCGGGTAGACCAATTGACAAGATTACCGCTGAGCACCTGGTAATGAAAGCGACACTGGGGACAGGTGACTTCAGTGCTGCCACCCTGACTTAGCTTTGTGATTGGTTTATCGCAAATTGGGCATGATAGAAACCAGCTCATGCAAAAACTTCTTTCAACAACCGCTACCTTAAGCATAAACCGCTTCAAAATCTTCTTTGGTTGTGGTTCAATGGCTGAGAGCAAAAGTTTTTCACCGCCGTGGCTGGATCGACTGCTTGGGTTTCAGGAACTTAAAACTGTGTCAATCTCCTTCACTGACTATTTCCATAAATTGAATCAAGCTTTGAAACCGCCCCAACTCCGCAACCTTTTTCAGGGTAATTTTAGAGCCTGGATGCTAATTCCGGTTTTGGGCCTAGCGATCGCGCCCTCGCTGAAGTTACTCCAACCCCCCAGGCCGGATGTCCAGTCTGCAGACGTTCCGATCTTACCGGTTGCGCCTCCCCCAACTCAACTGCCAACCCCCCAAGCCCAGGCTCAACCGCAGTCCGCCCCAGCTCCTAAAGTAACCCCTAAAGCTGCCAAGCCGGTCCCTAAACCCCAGCCACCTCAACAACAAGCCCAAGGGCCAGCCGTGCCCACCTCAGTTCCCAGCCCCGGCATCCTTAAAATTGGCACCGATGCGATTACCTTGAGAGTCGCGATCGTCCAAGGCTCCAAAACGCTGCTGCTCGGAACCTCAACCCCAGCCCAGTTGCTTGATGCCCAGGGCCAGGTGATCAAAAAAATTTCTCCGGGAGAGCGAATTTTGGCCCAACTTGAGAAGGGTCAATTGCGGCTGAACGCTGAAGCAGTACCGGCGGTGGTTTGGATTCAACCGGGTAAGGATGGGGCTGTCTATGTTGGCAACCGCTGGTATCGAGGGGCGGTTCAAGTCAGCCAGGAAAACAAAACCCTGCTAGCGGTGAACTATGTTGATTTAGAAGACTACCTCTACAGCGTGGTTAGCTCTGAAGTCTCTCCCAGTTGGCCCTTAGAAGCGCAAAAGGCCCAAGCGATCGCAGCCCGATCCTTTGCCTTGGTTCATTACTTTCGACCCGCTCACGCCCGCTACGATCTAGGTTCAACCCAACGTTGGCAGGTTTATGGGGGCCTTAGTCACGAATGGAACACCAGCCAGCAGGTGGTGGAATCAACCCGAGGGTTAGTCCTCAGTTACCGGGGAGGAGTGGTGGAGTCCCAGTATGCCGCCTCCGAGGCCATCGTTAAAGGCGTTCATGGTGGCCGGGGGATGAGTCAACAGGGCGCTTACAAGCTGGCAATGCAGGGCTATCGGTTTGAGCAGATTCTGGGGTTTTTCTATCCTGGAGCGCGACTCGCCTGGTTGAAGGTTTGAAACTATTTTTTTCTGCTCAGCTAGCGCTCAACCAAGACATTAACAGGCTGGGGCTGCTCTGGTGAGGAATGCAGCTGATCTAAAATCGTCACTAATTCCCGCTCAAAGGTGATCTGGGCCCGATTGGTGCGTCCGCCAATATAAAGCTGTTCTGCTCCTTCTAAGGCCCAGATTTGAGAATGGGAAATATAGCTGGCCATCACCCCCAGCATCAACAGCCCAAACCCAGCATAAATTAGCGGAATGCCTGGGTCCGCTTTGATTTGCAAACCAGTGCTGCCAATTATGTCCACCACCTTCAGGGTCACCCCATTCACATCAGCGGACATCCCACTGCGCACGGTTGAAATTAAGTTGCCAGCCGTGTCGTAGAGCAACAGCATTCCCTGAAGATCTCGGGCGACCAAAGAAACCCCGGCACTTAAATCGGGCTTGGTGGGAATCCAGGTGCCCCAAATCCGACCCTTGGCCCCCAAGCTGAGTTGGGCCATGGGGAGTTGCAGAGTGGGGCTGTTATTAATCCGAACCTGCACCGCCGCGATCGCCCAGTCGGCCTGATAGAGCGACACGCCTTTATAGTTCAGGGGTTCATTCACATGAATTGTCTTGCGCTTCACCTGCTGCCCCTGGTGATCTAAGACTGAGAGATCAGAGTAAAACTGGTCAATCGTGCCTTCAGGAGTGTAGTCAATCCAAAACCGATTCACCCGTACTGACCAGTCCTGGGGCAGCTGAGGACCAGCCCAGGGTCCAGCTTGGACAATATTTTTAATTTGAAAGGTTTCGCCACTGGGAACCATTTCCTGGGCCATAAACCCAGTTAAAGATCCCCAAATTGCCCCCAACAAAATCAACAGCATACTGGCATGGACAACAATCGGCCCAATCCTGCCTGCTAAGCCTTTGTGGGCATAGAGAGAATTTTCTTTTTGGAAGATCCGGTAGCGTCGTTTCTCCAACAGTGGAATTAATTCCTGCACAGAAACCTGCTTAAGCTCGGCACTGAGGGCAAACTTTTGAAACTGTCGCGGTTGGGTGTAGAAGTTCCAGGTGCGGGAAAACCATCTCAGGGCCAGGAGTTGTCGCTTAAAGGTGCAGGCGGTGAGACTAGACCCAAACAAAATCAGCAGGGCCAGAAACCACCAGGTTCCATAGACATGGTTCAGCCCCAACGCAAGAATCACCTTCCAGGTTAAAAAGCCAAACAAAGCTGGCTGCTGTGGATAGTTGGCCTGGTAAAAAGCAAGGGACTGCCCCTGCTCAATCACGGTGCCGGAAATACTAAAAACAGCGATCGCCAGCAGCAATGAAATCGCTAGGCGTAAATCAGCCAGTAAAGGAATAAGTTCTCGCTTAAAAAAGCGCCGCAGAGGTAAATTAATTGAGGTCATGTCTGACTGGGTTACTCAGTGCTGGACAACTCCAGCGCCCGCAGGCATTGAAGAAAGGGTGAGCAGGTGTCGATCATCACTCCATCACGCCTCTTCTATTATTGCAGTCTGACTGGCTTTCAGGGGCAAGGTAAGGTCCTGATCATTGGTGAATTTCGATAGGGATTTAGTCGGGAAAGCGTGGTTAGCGGTAGGTACTCTGGCTTGTTTCAATTAAATCTCTTTGCAAGCAGAATCTCAAAAGCATTGCTGTACCTAACTTTTAGTCATCTAAGATCAGAAATGCTTTTGAGAAGTCTTTATCACATCCATGCCCACCACCATGAAAGTTATAGTTGACTCGAGTTAATTTTTTTTGCTCGCCGTCAAACCAGGCTTGGGCAGTGTACTCACAATTTTTTTGTCGAGAGCCTTTAAATTCAACCCGAGTGAGCCCCTCTTGTAGAGGGTTTGGTCCTTTGCAGTCATCTCTCTCAACGCTAAATACACCAGCATCAGTCTCGCTGTGCTGTAAATGGATCTCATTGGCTAAACCATCAGGGCATTGGTTCTGACCTAAAAAGGTCGTGGCGAATACTAAATAACCATCTTCACTTGTGTACTCTTGGGTAGAGACAGTTCCGATTTTTGGGGGCTTAGCGAAAAATAAGGCAATCACCAAGGCCACCCCAATTGCAATATAAGTAGGCAGCTTCTTGATTCGCATCGGTTCTGGTTTGTCTTGCCGTTTAATTTGTCTAGTGTTTAGTGTGCCCAAGACTTAGCTCTCTATCTACTCCAAGATATCAGTTATTTTGTCCACAATAAATAATTGGCTTTATTTTCAGAACCCAGCAACCCCTTGCTAGTCTCTTGATCAAGGTTGAGCTCTCGACAAACCTCCCTGTAGATTGCCCCTAGTAATGGGGATCAAGCCGGCTTGGCTAGTGTTGAATATACCTGACCTACTTTTGCTGAGAGCCTCCCCTTAGACTGTCCTGATAGCAAGCTTTGTAAAGCTTTTGGTATTGCAGAGACAATCCCTAGGACTCGTTGTTAAAATCAGCCATGCCTTCCTAAGAAACACAACCTCCTGCGCCAATAGGCTGAAGCGTGAATCCGAATTCGGTTGCCCTGCGATGCAGATTCTTAACCACGCGCTGGCGATACTGCTGCTCGTATTGATCTGCACCGGGGTCTACATAGGCCATGCCATAGCGAACCGCATTATAAAAGAGCACAGCGATCTTGCGTGCTGTGGCCGTCACAGCCTTCGCCTTCCCAATCCGCGCGGCCAGACGGCGATAGAAAGCCCCCAAGGCAGTGTTGGTGCGCCCGACAGTCACTGCGGCTAGTCGCAAATGTGCACTCACTCGGTTGGTTGTTTTGCCCGTATGAGCTGAAAGCACTTTGCCGCCTGATTTTTTACTTCCAGGTGCAAGTCTTAGCCATGAGGTGAAGTGCTTGGCTGAAGGCCATCGGCTCAAGTCAGTACCACACTCAGAGACCAAACGAATCGCCAGGTAGGGACCTATCCCATGAATTTGAGTGAGATCCGAGCCAATGAGCTGATAGAGGGAAGCTCGAACATCGAAAGCAATAGCATTGGGCTGCCGTGTCTGGCGAGTCTTTGGCAAGGGTGCTTCAGGTGTGGGTCTGTCTTTGTTCAGTGTAGCCAGCGAGCGTTCAATCTCAATATCGCATTCCTGAATCCGCTCTTGATAGAAGTCATACAGGGCAATGGCCTGCGCTAGGGCAAAGACATGCTCAGGTTGGTCATTTCCGTGCAGCGACGTCTCAATTGTCTCAAGGCTCGCTCGACAGCGCACGTCACGCATCTGTGACAACTTGGCCGGGTCACGCTCCCCGGCGACAATTGCTCGGATGATCTTCATCCCTGTCGCACCTGTGATGTCGGAGACGACATTTTGCAATTGCATATTCATGAAGGTCAGAGCTTTTTGCATATGTTGAATATGAGCTGCTGCATAGTCTAAATGCCGTTCCCGTAACCGCAGATAGGCTCGCAATGCAGCGATCTCCCGACCAGGACGAAAACTCGCTCGCAACAACCCACAAGCGTGCAATCGCTGCAACCACTGAGCATCATTGACATCGGTTTTGCGCCCTGGGACATTGCGCGATTCTCGGGGATTAACCAGCACCACGTCGAGCCCACGGTCCTCAAGAATTTCAAACACCGGCACCCAGTACACACCAGTTGACTCCATGGCCACTGTTTTAATGCCGAACTTAATCAACCACTCAGCCAGGCGATGCAGGTCAGAGGTAAATGTCTGGAAAGTTTGAACTGATTCAGAGGTTATCTCAGGCGCAACAGCAACCACATGAAACCGTGACCCAATATCAATCCCCGCTGCATATTCTTGCACCACAGGTAATCCCGCTCGTTCAGATTTGTCTGACATGGATAGTCCTCTATCAAGTGAATAAGCCGGACGGGAACTCGGATTAAATCACTTTCCTAAACGGGGTCGTGGGAAACGCCACCAATATTGGGTCCGCAGCTTTCCCTGGGCCAGGTTTTTTGACGGGGTGATACCTCCAAAAAGCTGACGGCCAC
>JBGTDP010000190.1:0-3052 GCA_041748255.1 Thermosynechococcaceae cyanobacterium
GCTTGCAACCGATTGACCCGAGCTTCAACGCGGTTGACCTCAGAGCGAATTTCTCTGAGTTTTGACTGTTGGGAAAATTGCAGAGAAATCATTTTATAGAGGCTTACCATCGCTACCCCTGACACCAAGACACTCACGGTCAGTAGGGCGATTGATTCCCAAAATTGCGACTTTTGACTATGCTGCCGACGAGCCTCCACCGGTCGAGCCAAGGATTTTGTAGGCCGAATGATGGGTTTGGAAGGAGATTGCATACTGGTCATTCTGCTGGCAGCTTAGTCTGTAGGGTTGACAACAGTCTAAAAGGCAAAGGCCCATCTTGAGCAATGGCATCGATCGCATTAACCAACCCCACGACTCAAGATAGACGCTGGCTCTATTTATAGAGTTCCGTTGATAGACGCAAAGCCAAGATGCCGGGGATCAAAGCAACCGCAAGGGCAACGAAGACTTGTGTATTCGATAAATCCATAGAGATAAAACTCCTGATTTTAAGGGGTTACAGTCAATAATGTCGGCTAAATTGCAGGGTGGGGGAATAGTTTGTTACATGATGAAACAAAATAGTCGAACCTGGCTAGATTAAAAATCGTTTTTTTCCCTGCAGCAATTCTCTGATTAGTCAAAGTCAACCCCCTTGCCGTTATACGACAAAGTAGCCGATTTATGCAGCAGTGGTTGTGGCTCCCTGGGCAGAAACTTGCAGCTGTTTAACAGCGGCTGTGACCCCCTGGGCCTGCCAGGCCGCTTGCAGGCAAGCAGCAATTTCTTTAGCTCGCTCAGCCTCAGCTAAAGCCAGGAGCGTCGGACCAGCACCGCTAATTACCAAGCCATAGGCACCTGCCTCTAGAGCCGCTGCCTGCACTGCTTCGTAGCCAAGAATCAGGGATTGTCGGTAGGGTTGATGCAATCGATCTTGCAGGGCTGATCGCAGCCAATCAGGATTGCCAGTTTCTAAGCCCCGCAGCAGTAGTCCCAGGTGAGCAGTGTTAAAAATAGCATCCTGGTAATCGCAGGTTTGGGGCAGGACTGCCCGGGCGGCCTGGGTCGAAAGCCCAAAATCAGGAATTGCCACCACTGGCACAATTGACTCCGACCAGGGAACATCACAAATTGTCCACTCAGAGGGGGTGCTGGATGCTGCCAGACAACACCCACCCAAGAGGGCCGGGGCAACATTGTCAGGATGCCCTTCCAGGGCGATCGCTAGCTTTAGGATTTGGGGCATCCCTAGGGGAGACCCAGCCAAGGCATTGGCCCCCATTAAACCCGCCACGATCGCTGTGGCTGAACTGCCCAGACCTCTGGCTAGGGGCACCCCCAGTTGAATTTGAATTCGCACGGGCGGCGGTGCTTGATTTAAATGTTGATAGAGGGTGACAAACGCCTGATAAACCAAATTGCTCGAATTCGTTTTAACCCGCTCTGCCTCCTGACCCTCAACTTGAATTTCAAGCCCTGAAGTATCTGGGAGCTGAAAAAAGGCAAATTGATTGTAAAGGGTCAGGGCTGCACCCAGACAGTCAAATCCTGGCCCAAGATTAGCCGTCGTTGCAGGAACAGTAACAGAAACAGCGGTCATTAGTTACGGGAACAAATTACTCTAAACGCGAAAAACAGCAGGCACTTTTGGCCAGCATTTGTGCAAACAACTGGGCAAAAGTTAAGTGATCCCGACATAATCATTCGGTTTCGGTGACGGAACTAGCTTAAACTCATCTTAAGCTGAGGGGATTTCTGATCATCCCAGGATAAGAAATTGTGATTAACTGTTTGTTTCTGCTTCCAGATTTTCTTGCATTGTAGGACGAATGATGCCGGACGTTGATGCTTTAACTCTATCCAGTCTAATCGGTTGGTCGCAGTTCCCTACGGATGCTCAGTTTCCGGCCCAGATTTTTACCCTTGAGAGTGGATTAACCCTGATTCACCAGGAGCTGTCTGCGAGTCCGGTTGCAGTTGTAGACATTTGGGTGAGGGCGGGGGCAATGGCAGAACCTCAGAAAGGGTCCGGCATGGCTCATTTTCTAGAACACATGATCTTCAAGGGCACATCTAAGCTGGCGCCGGGGGTGTTTGACTGGACGATTGAAAACCAGGGGGGTCTCACCAATGCCGCCACCAGCCATGACTATGCCCACTTCTTTATCACCACCGCAGCTCAGACCTTAGAAACCACCTTGCCCTTTTTGGCAGAACTGCTGCTGAACGCAGCAATTCCCGATCAGGAATTTGAACGGGAGCGGGACGTGGTTCTAGAGGAAATTCGTCGGGCCCAAGACAATCCTGATTGGCAGGGCTATCAGAGCTTGATTAAAAGCATCTATCAGCAGCATCCCTATGGAGAACCGGTTTTAGGAACGCCTGAGACCCTGATGCAGCAGTCTCCAGCCCAAATGCGGGCCTTTCACCAGGCCCACTATCAACCTGAGCAGATGACAGTTGTGATTGTGGGCGGCGTCCCTCAGCCAGCGGTCCTGGATCTGGTCAGCCGTAGCTTTGATTTCCCCCCCAGACCGGCGGCGATTTCAGCAGCGGCTACCGTAGTGTCTCCCTTGGATGAAATTCGCCGCCAAGCATTGAGCTTTCCGCGCCTAGAGCAAGCGCGCTTGATGATGGCTTGGACAGGACCGGGGGTGGAGCAGCTAGAAGACGCCTATGGCTTAGATTTGATCTCGGTGGTGTTGGCAGAGGGGCGCACTTCCCGCCTGGTCAGCGAACTGCGGGAACAGAAAGGCTTAGTGCAAGGGATTAGCAGCAGCTTTTCTCTGCAGCGGGACTCAGGACTGTTTGCCATTGTTGCCTGGCTAGAGCCTCAGCACTTAGCAACGGTAGAAGCTTTAATTTGCGATCGCCTAGAAGCACTGATTACAACCCCGATCTCGGCCTCGGAACTGGCTCGGGGCAAGCGACTGCTCTGCAATGACTATGCCTTCTCAACCGAATCTGCCAACCAGATAGCCGGGCTGTACGGCTACTACAGTGCGATCGCTCGCGCGGATCTGGCAGTCAGTTATCCGGAAATTATCCAAAACCTCAAGGCAGAAGATCT